>JBHHYG010000056.1:0-13789 GCA_046757445.1 Acidobacteriota bacterium | reverse complement strand
GTACGGGTCTATCAGCGGCACAAAGAGGAAAAGGCAGCTGCCCGCCTGGCGGTGGCGCTAGATCTCTATCGCGCCCCGGTGGTCGAGGAGCCCGTGGCGACGGAGGGATCGGGCGAAGCGCTCTCTGGTGAAACGGTCCCGGCTGATGAGCACGGTCCTACAGGGCACCGCCATTTTGCTTCTGAAGCGGAGAGATACAAGGCGGCGCGGGTCGAGCTTCAGCCGATCGTTGTCGACTATCCCAATACTGCATCGGGCAAGATGGCGGCGTTTTATCTCGGGCTTTGTGATGTTGAACTCGGCAACCACGAGGCGGCGGAAGAGTCGCTCCAACGCGCCGCTGGCGCCGCGCAGGAGCTCATTTCCTCGATGGCTCTGTACCGGCTCGGGCAGCTACACCTGCAAGAGAATCGCCCGCAGGAGGCGGTGGCAAACTTCGACCAGTTGCTGTCTGCTGGCAAGGACTTCTTCCCCCCGGAAGAGGCGCTGATGGGCAAGGCACGTGCCCATGAGGCCGGCGGCGACCCGCGAGCTGCCCTGGTTACCTACCAGCAAGTCGTCGACGAGTATGCTTCTTCCTTCTCTGCAATCGATGCGCGGGCAAGAGTTGAGGAGCTTTCTGCCCAGCTAGGGCTCGATGCCGACGTCGAAGGTCTCTGACACCCGGCACACACAGCGCTGCAAGCCGAGCTTTGACACGGTTGTCGTGCTGGTCTGCGACAGCGTCGGTTGTGGCGGCGCCCCGGATGCCGCTCGTTTCGGCGATCAGGGCAGCAATACCCTCGGTCACGTCATCGAGAGAGCGCGCCCGGCGTTGCCCAACTTGGCCAGCCTGGGGCTCGATCGCATCCCTGGCGTTCCTGCGCTCTGTGCGGCTAGCGCCCCCACTGCTGCCTTCGGCAGGATGGTGGAGACGGCTCCGGCCAAGGACACCATGACCGGCCACTGGGAGCTCATGGGGCTGGTTGCCGAGGGCACCCTCCCCACCTACCCGCAAGGGTTTCCAGCCGCCATCATCAGGGCCTTCGAGAAGGCTGTCGGTCGGAGAGTGCTCGGCAACCGCGCGGCCTCGGGGACGGCGATTCTCCGTGAGCTTGGCGCCGAGCATATCGAGACCGGCGCGCTGATCGTTTATACCTCGGCGGACAGTGTCTTTCAGGTTGCTGCCCACGAGGAGGTCGTACCGCCGCAGGAGCTTTACGAGATATGCCTGCAGGCCCGCGCGCTTCTCCATGGCGAGCATGCCGTTGGCAGGGTCATCGCCCGCCCCTTTACCGGTGACGCTGCCGACAACTTCCGGCGTACGGCGCATCGTCGCGATTTCTCCTTGCCACCGCCGGGATCGACGGTGCTGGATCGGCTGGTCGGGGCTGGTCGGACGACCTATGGGGTGGGCAAGATCCACGACATATTCGCCGGCATGGGACTCTCCGGCTACGTCAAGACGGCCAGTAATGCCGATGGCGTCGCCGAAACATGCCGGGCGCTGCGAGAGGGGCTGGCCGAGGTGGTGATCACCAATCTCGTTGACTTTGATTCACTCTACGGCCACCGCAACGATGTGAACGGCTATGCCACCGCTCTGTGCGAGCTCGATCTGGCCTTGCCCGAGCTGCTTGCTACCCTGGCTCGAGGAGACTGTTTGATGATCACGGCTGACCATGGGTGTGACCCGACGTTCCCGGGCACCGACCACACGCGAGAGTGTGTACCCCTGTTGGTGGTGGGAGAGGCGGTGAAACCGGTTGCCCTGGGCACGCGCTCGACCTACGCCGACCTGGGCAGGACGATCCTCGAAAACTTCGCGATCGAGGCCTCGATTCCCGGAACCTCGTTCCTCGATCAGATCACCGGCTAGGAGTCGGTGTTTTCCTGGCGCAGGTATTGCTGCAGGGTGTCGAGCTGTAGCTGCAGGTTGCTGGCTCGGCGGGCGAGGCTCCAGACGTAGGCAAAGACCGCAGCCCAGGCAAGCACGAAGCCGCCGACCAAGTACCAAAAGCTACTCATGAGAACCCTCCCTACGGGCGCCTTCGAGCAACCGACGAAGTGTCAGAAGGCGGCGTGACATGCGCTCGATGCGGAGCCGCAACAGAAACAGCACACAGAAGAGCAACAGGGTCGATACCAAGCCGACGGCAAAGGCGATCAGCATGCTGCCGGGAAGGTTGGCCCCGAGCCCCTGCTCGGTCATGAGCACCGGTTGTGGATGCAGGGTGCGCCACCACTGGACAGAGAAATGTATGATCGGCAAATCGAGGAAGCCGATGATGGCCAGCACGGCGCAGTACCGGGCCACCTGCTCGGGCGAGCCTCCGTAGGCGCGCAACATCAGATAAGCAACGAAGATCAGCCAGAGGATGAAAAAGCTGGTCAGGCGAGCGTCCCATGTCCACCAGGTTCCCCAGATCGGCCGTGCCCAGATGGGACCGGTGATGAGCACAATGGTACCGAAGAGAGTTCCCACCTCTGCTGCGGCGGCACCGACCTCGTCCCACCTACTCTCGCGCCGCTGCAGATAGAGAATGCTGGCCAGAAAGACCATGGTGATGGCGACGTACATGGTCAGGGCAGCGGGGACATGCAGGTAGAAAAGACGCTGCACATCTCCCTGGTATGAATCGGAGGGAGCATAGATCAGGGCCGCGTACAACGATGCCACCATGGCCGAGGCAGCGGCGGCGACGAGGGCAACTGAAGGACTCGAGACAGGTACGGACACCATGGCAGCGGCGCGTGTGAGCGGTGTCGGACCTTCTGAGGAGCCGGGGGAAGAGTTCACCATGCTATTCCTCCAGGATCGAAGGGAACGTCGCGTAGCCAACCGCAAGGAAGATGGCATCAAAGGCTAGCAACAACTGCATCCAGCTCCTCACCGGGGCCAATCCATGCCCGCCGAGCGCGGCGCTCGTACACTTTACTGCGGCCATCAGCAAAGGAACAGCGATGGGGATCAACAGCATGGGCAACATCAGCTCTCTCGTCCTGGTCCTCACTGCCATGGCCGCAAAGGAGGTGCCCAAGGCGGCCAACCCCACCGTGCCCAGCAAGATGACCAAGGCGAGCGACCACAGCCCGTTTGCCACGGGAACGTTGAAGAAAAGAATGAACAGGGCCAACGTAATGGCCTCCGTGAGGGCGAGGATGACGAACAGGCTCAGCCACTTGGCAACGTAGAGGCTGGGCCTGTCGACGGGGCACAGCATGAGGCCCTCCAAGGCGCCGTTTTCCCTTTCGGTGAGAAAGAGCCGGTTCATCCCCAAGAGTCCGGCGAAGAGAAAAGCGACCCACAGGATCCCCGGACCTGCCGCAGCCCTGTCGGGGGCGCCTTCAAAGCTGAAGTTGAAGACCATGAGTACCAGCACGGCGAAGAACACTGTGGAGCTCAAGATCTCCTTGCTGCGCCATTCGGCCATGAGATCCTTGTGCACCAAGACCCAGATCTTTTTCCACCAGGTCACGGTCGTGAGCCTGCAATCTTCGAGCGGTACAGGGCCAGGATGCCGCCATCCGGCAATGCCTCAGACCGGCCCTGGTAGATCATCTTGCCCCTCGACAAGAAGGCGAAACGATCGGCCATTTCGGTACTCCGGGCCAGGTCGTGGCTGGTCAGGACGATGGTTATCGAGGAAGCATGCAGCGTCCTCAGCAGGGAGCTCAAACGGTCGGCAGCGCCCGGGTCGAGGCCCGTGAAAGGCTCATCGAGCAGCAATAGGTCGGGGTGGTGGACGAGCGCGCGGGCGATCGCGCAACGTTGTTGAAGGCCGCGGGAGAAGGTGTGTACCGGATCGTGCATCCGGTGGGTGAGCCTGACGGCCTGGAGGATCTCCAGGACTCTATCCCGGGCGTTGTCGATATCGAACATTCGTGCATAAAAGCTCAAGTTCTGGTATGCAGACAACGCTTCGTACAGGAAGCTCTTGTGGGAGACGACGCCGATCCGGCGGCGCAAAGCGGTGCCTTCGGTGGCCAAGTCACGTCCGAAGAGCCGGATTTTCCCTGCACTCGGGCGGGCCAGGGTAGAGAGAATCCGGATGAGGGTAGTCTTGCCGGCTCCGTTGGGTCCGAAGATGGAGAGAAATTCTCCCCGCGAAACGGTGAGGTCAACGCCATCGAGGGCGGTGGCCGAGCCGAAATGCTTCTTGATGCCGTGGATTTCGACGGCCGGCGACGCGGCGCGGCTCACTACAGCTCCGAGGGCGCACCGCGCGCCCGGGAAGCACGCCGTCCCTTTCCCTTGCCCCTCTGTTTGCTGCTGGCGGGTTTGGTCTTTGGGGGGGGTGATCGTTCGAGCGCGAGGAGCTGCTCGAGGGCGTTGCCTCGCTGTGTGAAATAGTCGGAAGCCGAGATTCTCCCCGCTTCCTTGCGCTGGTCGAGAAAAGCGATCCGATGAATGATCTGTTGCCGCTGCGCCTCGAAGTTGATGCCGCGGCGACCTCCGAACAGCGACACCGCGATCGCCACGAGCAAGGAGATGCCGAGCCCGAGCAGGGCCCAGGTCGCAGCGGATAGCGAACTCGCAGCCGGACCGACGCGGAAGCGCACCGTGCTGCCCGCATCGAGCATCTCGGTCGTCCACTGGGCGAAGGTCTTGTCACCGAGCGACACCGGCTGCTGGCGTACGAACTGTGATGCTTCGATCTGCACGGCATCGAAAGCGGCTCCGCCGATCAGCAGGCTGACCGTTCGGGTCGGGTAAGGAAGGGCGATCTCCACCTCTTGCCCCTCCGGTCCGGCCACCAGCTCGTAGCTGATCGCCGCCTGCAGCGTGCCCGGGGGGACAGCTCGCAGATCTAGGAGGCGGCCCTCCTCGAGCACCAGGGAGGAGGGGTCGAGGTCATTCTGGGAAGGTGGCAGCGGGTGGACTTCGATGGCCCCCACGGGCAACGGGATGATCAAGCCGGCGCGTCGGCCATCGCTGGAGATCGGTCCGCCGAGGTAAGCCTGCTCGGCCACATTCCGTACCGACATCACCTGGGCGACCTGGTAAAAGCCCGGCTCGACGACGTTGAGAATCAGATGAAAGACGTCGACATGTAGCGGCATTCCCTCGCTGGTCGTGGCGGCCGGCGTGTCGCTCCCGGTTTGGCTGGGGTTGCTTCCATGGGCATAGGCGCTGGGCCCGCCGGCGCTCGACAGAGTCGCCAGGGCGGCGAGGCTGATGAGCATGCGAGCCACGAAGGTCATCGGCATCCTTCCAGCCTTCTTCCTCAAGTTGTCGGCCTCAGTTGGGTGCCACAGGCGGCGCAGAAGCGGTCGCTGGAATCGGCGGGGCGACCGCATTGAGTGCAATAGCTGGCCACCTGCGGATGGGTGGGCGCATCGATCGGCGGCAACTGCTCGCGTGCCGCCGCGATCTCCCTTTCGATGCCTTGGGGACCTCGTGGTGGAGCGCTTCGGAGTTCCTCGATGTCGCGGACTGCCTTCACGGCCTCGGCCTTCAGTTGCTCCACTTCCTGCTGGTAGTCAGCCTGGCTGAGCCTGTCAGTGCGGTAGTCGAAGCCCAAATCTCGAATGGCCGCGTAGATCGCTTGCTTGCGTTCCAGAAGAGCGTTCAATTCGGCGACCGGTCCGATCGGGTCCGGCGGCAGATCGGGTTCAGGACGCCATAGAGGGTAGGCGATGGCCGCGAGGGCGCCAACGATGGCCAGCATCCCGAAGACCGCACCCATTCAATCGCCGAGCTCGTCGAGCTCACGTTCGACGATCTGTCGGTAGTGACGTTCCTCGGCCGTTTTTTCGTCCGCAACCGCCTCGACGGGTGTGACGCCGGTGGAAGGGTCGGCCGTCGGGGCAGGAACGCCGCTCGCGGCTGGCAGATCGTCAGCTCGCTCATGCCAGTGAGAGATGAACGCCGCCACCGCCACGCCGCCCACCAGCAGCAGTAGCATGGGTGCTAGCCAGGCGGCAAAATCGAGGCCGGATCCCTCGGGCTTGATGCGCGCGGTGGGGCCATACTTGGCGATGAAGGAGGCCATGATGGCCTTATCGCTCATGCCGGCTTCCACCTTGGTCTGTAGCTCGGTGAGCATGGAATCGGCGAAGCCGCAGCCACAGGTGGCGATCGGGCGATTGGGGCAGGTGCCGCACTGGCAGCCGATCTCTGACGCCAGGCGATCGGTTGCGCTCAGATTGGCGTCCGGGCGAGCCAGCCACAGCGCCGCCGGCAAAGCGAGCATAACCGCTGCCAGGCCGGCAAGGACGAAGGTGGAAACACGGCCGCAAGGGCCATCGACTGAGCGCGACAGGTCTCGCATCGGCGTTCTTAATAGTTCTTGACCACGGCGTTGTCAGGCCGCGGGTCGGGGATCATGCAGATGACGGTTCCCAGCAGCAAGACCATGCCGCCGATCCAGATCCACTTGACCAGCGGGTTCAGAAAAGCCTTGAAGGTGGCGCTGTTGTCCTCGGCGCCCCAGGCGGTCAGCACGACGTAAAGGTCATGCCTCAGGTTGCTCCATATGGCCACCTCGGTGGTGGGGTTGTCGTTGTTCGGCGGCGGGTGAAAGTGTCGCTGGGGCGACATGCGGAATTGGGCTACACCGTGCCGGAATGCGATCAGTGGGGCAGACACCACCTCGACGCCGCTCGACACGAAGCTCTGCAGGTTGGTGTACTGCATTCGATAGCCACCGATATCGAAGGTTTGGCCGGGGGTGACGGTGGCCGTGACTTCTTGCTGAAAGACGCTCGAGCCGGCGATGCCGATGGCCATGCAAACGATTCCCATGTGGATGACGTAGCCACCGTAGCGTCGTTTGTTGCGCCAGGTGAGGCCGGCGAGGGCTCGATACCAGCGTTCGTGGGTGGAGGCCGAACGGGCACGGGTGCCCCGCCAGAACTCCTGGCTGATGGTGCCGGTGACGAAGGCTGACAGGCCGAAGGCCATGAGCGCTGCCAGATCGGTAACGCCAACGAGCAGCAATGCCGCGGCGGTGAGGGCGGCAAATCCCGCAGGCAGGGCGAAGGCCCGCCGCAGGCTGGGCCAGGATGCCCGACGCCAGGCAATCAACGGTCCGATCCCCGTCAGTAGTAGCAACAGCAGCAGGATCGGTACGTTGACACGGTTGAAGAAGGGAGGTCCGACGGTGATGCGCACTCCGCGGAGGAACTCCGTGATCACCGGGAACATGGTTCCCCATAGCACCGCAAAGCAGGCCGCCACCAGTACCAGGTTGTTGAAAAGGAAAGACGACTCCCTGGAAAGCACTGATTCGAGTCGATGTCGACTGCGTAGCTCGGGCAGCCTGAGTGCCACCAGACCCAGGCTGATGGAGAGCATCACCGCCAGGTAGCCGGCGAACATCGGACCCAAGCTGGAGACGGTGAAGGCGTGGACAGAAGAGACGATGCCTGAGCGGGTCAAAAAGGTACCGAAGACACAGAGGCTGAAGGTAGCAATGATCAGCAACATGTTCCAGATCTTCAGCATCTGTTTCTTTTCCTCGATCATCACCGAGTGCAAGTAGGCCGTGCCGACCAGCCAGGGCATGAGCGAGGCATTCTCAACCGGGTCCCAGCCCCAAAAGCCTCCCCAGCCGAGCTCGACATAGGCCCACTGCGCGCCCAGCGTGATCCCCGCCGAAAGAAAGAACCACGACAGGATGGTCCAGCGCCGCGTGGCGTGGAGCCAGGAGGTGTCCAGCCGTCCGCTCGCCAGCGCCGCAAGCGCGAAAGCGAAGGGGATCGTGAAGCCGACGTAACCGAGGTAGAGGTTGGGAGGGTGGATAGCCATCGCCGGGTTCTGCAGCAACGGGTTCAGGCCTCTCCCATCAACCGGCGTAAAGGGGAGCGTCTCGAACGGGTCGGCGGCGAACAACTGCACGGCGATGAAGAACGCCGCCGTGCCCATACAGGTGGCGTATACGTAGGGCATCAGGGCCGCATGGCGTCGACGATTCTGCCAGCAGGCAATGCTGGAAAAGAGACAGAGGAGAAGCGTCCACAACAGCAGCGATCCCGCCATCCCGCCCCAGAGGGCGGAGGCTTTGTAGACCAATGGCATCTCGGTGCGAGAATTCTCCGCCACATAGCGGACACGGAACTGGTCGGTGATCAGCAGGTAAACCAATGATCCCGAGGCCAGGGCTATCAATGCGGAAGTGGCGTAGAGGGCGTTACGGGCGCTCTGGACCAGGCCGGCTTCCTGCTTTCTGACCCCTAAGAGCGCCGCGGCCACCGTATAACCGGCCATGGCAAAGGCAAGGACCAGACAGATGTGGCCGAATTGGATCATCCCCGCTGTCCCTCGGCCGAACCGAGTCGAACCTCAGCGGCCCTGTGCGGGAGCGGCGACGCCGGCTTCCCGGTACTTGGAGTAGTCTGTTGCTGCCTCGTATTTCGAGGGGCACTTGGCCATCAGGAAGGTAGCTTGAAAGACGCCGGCGGCGTCGAGCCGGCCTTCTACGACCGCCTCGGCCTGGTCCTGGAAGGTGTCCGGTGCGATGCCACGGTAGACCACCGGCAGCTGCTGCCCGCCTTCCTCGATCATGAAGCTATGGACGAGGTTGCCAGTCGAGCGCTCGATAGAGCCGACGACCACCTTGCCGGCAACCCTCAGAGGCTCCCCCGTCAGCGCTGCCTCCTGCCCTCTCACCTCGCTGACCGTATAGTAGTAGACCATCGTGTCCTGCATCCCGGTGATGATCACATAGATGACCGCGACGAGCACGATGCCCACCGCGACGGCAACCTGACGCCGACGAATTCCCATGACAGTTGGCCTCCCACCGGTGAAAAGCAATGGCTATTTCATAATCTACCATGAGGTCCGAGTTGCCGCCACCAGCACGAGCGGCCAACGGGTCGCGACCCGGGCCGGTCACCTTTCCGTACGACTTTCCAGCGCCTTGTACAGGCGCTCGCGGACAACACGGTATTTGAAAATCTTGCGGTCGTTGATAACGCCGACCGGGACCTGTGAGCCATAACGCTCCAACCAGGCCGGGTCGGTGTCGACGTCGCGCTCCTCGATCTCGAACGGTGCGTGCTGCTGTAGGCGCGCTAGCAAGGCCTTGGCCTGGTCGCAGAGATGACAGTTGCTGCGCGTGTACAGTATTAACTTGGCAGGGGCTCCTCGCCGCCGTCCCATGGTCCGTGAGATGCGCCTCTTTCAAGCTGTGGTATCGTCGTGGAGCTACCAGCAAGCGGTGGCCCCTGGCGGACTGCCCGGTGGAGCGGGACTTCCGCATGGGCGGCCGGAGTTGCTCGCTGCCCACAGTACCATGCCCCCCGTTTTCCTCGTAGGCAGGCCCGCATGATCACGCCAGAGTGCATCACGTTTGATCTCGACGATACCCTCTGGGATCATCGGCGAGCGCAGGCGGAGGCTCTCGCCGACACGGCCTCCGCAGTCGTGGGGAAAGCCGCGGTGGCGCAGTTCGTCGAACGCTTCCATCTGCACAATCAAGCCCTTTGGGCTGCCTACCGGGATGGCAAGGTCGAGGCCCGGGAGGTGCAACAGCTGCGCTTTGCACGGGCTTTGGCGGACCTCGACGCTGACCCCGAGTGCGCCGACGAGCTGGGGGAAGCGTTTCTCGAGCGCTACAGCCGCTTGCCCTATCTGCGGACAGGTGCCCGGGAGGTTCTCGAGCATCTGTCCACCAGGGTACGGCTTGGTTGTGTGACCGACGGATTTACCCGTGCCCAGGAGTGCAAGATGAAGGTCACCGCCATCCGCACGCACTTCGATTTCGTCCTTACATCCGAACAGGTGGGGGCCGCCAAGCCTTCGGCGCGCCTCTATCGGGCGGTTGTCGAAGCAGCTGGTTGCCCGGCGGAAACGATCGTGCACGTCGGCGATTCCTACGAGAAAGACGTGGCCGGGGCGATGGCGCACGGCCTCCGAGCCGTGTGGGTCCCGTTGCCGGGCGGAGAAGAGCGCCCGGCGGGCGGGCCGGCACCCGAATGTACCCTGGCCGATCTTCGTGAGCTTCCCCGGGCGCTGGGACTCTTTGGGCAGGGGCGATGAGCCGCTCTACCAGCCCCTTGCGGGTTACCTTTCTGGGCACCGGCACCTCGGTCGGGGTTCCGGTTCTGATGTGCAAGTGTGCTGTGTGCAGTTCTTCTGACCCGCGCAATCATCGGCTGCGAGCGAGCTTGTTGCTCGAGTGGCGGGCTCCATCGCGGCCATCGGCGGCCACGCAATGCGGCCAGCGCACCGTGAAGGTTCTGGTGGACACGGCAACCGATCTCCGCCAGCAAGCATTGCGGGTCGGCCTGGATCGGGTCGACGGCGTGCTCTATACGCACCAGCACGTCGATCACCTTCTCGGCCTCGATGAGCTCAGGATGTACAACTTCCTGCAACGCCAATCCATCTCACTGTACGGAAGCGACGCCACCATGGAGGCGATCCATCGAACCTTCGCTTATGCCTTCGATCGCCAGGCCAGCGGAGTGCCGAGGGTTGTTCTTAACCAGGTCTCAGAAGCATTCGAATTGCTTGGCCGCTGCATCGAGCCGATCCCCGTACAGCACGACAAGATCACTGTTTTTGCCTATCGCATCGGTGATTTTGCCTACGTCACCGATTGCAGCAGCATTCCCGAATCGTCGGCCGAGAAGATGCGCAACCTGGAGGTGTTGGTGATCGACGCTCTCCGCCGCGAACCGCACCCGGCCCACTTCACACTAGAGCAGGCTCTGGCCGAGGTCGAGCGCCTGCGGCCGCGGCAGGCCTACCTCACGCACCTGTCGCATGATTTCGACCACGCCACACTGCTAGCCGCGCTGCCAGCAACGGTGGGGGTTGCCTATGATGGCCTGGTGCTGGAGGTGGGTGGCAAGATGAGATCGGATTGATGAGGGTTGTTCGCGGCTTTCGGGATCTTGCCATGGAGCACTCGGCGTCAGTCGTGTCCATCGGTAATTTCGATGGCGTTCATCGTGGGCATCAGGCGGTCATCAACAGCGCTGCCGACGATTCCAGGCGGCGCGGGTTGATATCGGTGGTCTGTACCTTCGACCCTCATACGCGCATCTTCCTCGAGCCGGAATCGCCACCGAGGTTATTGCAGACTCTCGATCAACGGCTTGCGGTCTTCGAGGGGCTAGGGGTGGACGTTGCCGTGGTCATTCCCTTCAACCAGGAGGTCGCCTCGGTAGCACCTGAGACTTTCGTCGAAGGTTTTCTTCGGGACACCTTGGAGGCTGCTGCGCTCCACGTCAGCGATGGCTTCACATTCGGCCGTGATGGAAGCGGTTCGGTCGACTATCTTCGCCACGTCGCGCCACAGCATGGCTTCGAGGTCACTGTCGTGCCGCCGGTCTTCGATGAGCAGGGCGCCATTTCTTCGACGCGCGTGCGACAACTGGTGCTCGTTGGCCAGGTCGAGGCTGCCGCACGGTTACTGGGAAGGGCCCCGGCGCTGATCGGTACCGTGGTTCGGGGGGCGGGACGTGGCCAAGGAACAGCCGCCCCGACCGCCAATCTGGATCCAGAGAATGGTTGCCTGCCTGCTCCGGGCGTCTATGTCACCGAGGCACGCCTGCGTGGAGAAGGCCATCGCTCGGTCAGCAACGTCGGCTTTCGGCCGACCTTCGGGTCAAGCGAGCAACTTACCGTCGAGGCACACCTGCTCGACTATGGTGGGGATTTGTACGGCGAGCGCCTGGAGTTGGCGTTCCTGAAGCGATTGCGCGACGAGATTGCTTTCGACAGCGTCGACTCTCTGGCCGCCCAGATTCGTCAGGACGTCGAGAGGGCGGAAGCCCACTTCCGGAGCGTGTCAGGCTGACGATGTGGCCATGAGCTATACTGCGCGGGGCTCGGGATGGTCCGAAGGGCTCTGGCCAGCTCCAACCGAGGCGATGAAGAAGCATGCATGAAGGGCTCGTCGGCGAGGAGGTGTTGCTGGATCTGCCGTGTGGGCCCGGGGTGCCGGCGTTGATGTCGGGCTTCGTCGAGGAACTGGTGAGCGTCGGTGGCGGCGAAACGGAGAACCTGGAAGGTTTCGCCGCTGAGCTGGGGGCAGCGATCGAGTCTCTCTGCGCCAGTTCCAGCCTCGACTCCGAGGGTCGGTGCCGCCTGGTGGCAAGACTCTTGATCGGCACCGACGGGCTCGAGGTACGGCTCACGTGCCAGCAATCAGATCTGGGCGAGCTCCGCATCGACGTGCGTGAGGCGTAGCCGTCTCGGCCGAGACTCAGATGCTGAGCTTTCATAACACCTTGAGTCGCAAAGTGGAGCCATTCGAGCCACTGACGCCTCCCGAGGTGAGGCTGTACGCCTGCGGGCCGACGGTCTACGACTACGCCCACATCGGTAACTTTCGCTTCAACGTCTGGATCGACATTCTGCGACGAACGCTCGAATGGCGTGGCTTCCCTGTGCGCATGGTGATGAACATCACCGATGTCGACGACAACACCATCGCCGGCGCCCAGCGTTCGAAGAAATCGCTCGGCGAGTACACCGAAAGATACGCGACCGCCTTCTTCGAGGATATCGAGGCTCTGCGCATCCTGCCCGCCACTCACTATCCGCGAGCCACTGATCACATCGAGAAGATGGTGGCCTTGGTCGAGCGGTTGCTCGAGGGGGGCCATGCCTACCGACAAGAGGGCTCTGTCTATTTTCGCGTTGCCGGGTTCCCCGGCTACGGCCGGCTGTCACGGCTCGATCCCGGCCAATTGCGCTCCAGCGGCAGGGTTGATGGCGATGCCTACGAGAAGGAGGATGCCCGGGACTTCGCGTTGTGGAAGGCGGCCAAGGAAGGAGAGCCCGCTTGGCAGACTCCGTTCGGTCGTGGCCGGCCTGGCTGGCATCTGGAGTGCTCGGCGATGAGCATGGAGTATCTCGGCAATACCTTTGATATCCACGCAGGCGGCGTCGACCTCATCTTTCCCCACCATGAAAACGAGCTCGCACAGAGCTCCGCAGCAACGGGGGAGTCCCTTGCACGAACCTGGGTGCACTGTGCCCACCTGATCGTCGATGGCGTGAAGATGAGCAAGTCTCTGGGAAATCAGTACACTCTCCGCCAGTTGATGGCGGAAGGACACGATCCGGTCGCCATCCGATACCTTCTGGCTTCGGTCCACTACCGCAAGCAGCTCAATTTCACCTTCGAGGCCTTGGAACAGGCCAAGGCCTCGGTTGCCCGACTCGCAGAGCTGGTGCTGCGACTGGAGCAGGAGATGCCCTTCTTGCCTTGCGGTGTGGGCGATCCGGAGGCCGAGCCCGGCTCCGACCAGGGAGTGGAGCAGGCGCTCGCTGCCGCTGACGCCGGGTTCGGTGCGGCGCTGGATGACGATCTCAACACCAGCGGCGCGCTGGGCCATCTTTTCATGCTGGTGAGGGCAGCCAATACCAGCCTAGATCGAGGCACCATGAACCAGGGTGTGGCGGCCAAAGTGGTGGCCTGGCTGCGGGATGTCGACCGAATCTGGGCCGTGCTTCCCGACCCCGAACAGTTGTTGGAACGCCGCGTCCAGTTGGGGGGCACCTCGCTGCTAGCTGTCGGTCCGCCGCTCGCCGAGGATCTCATCGAGATGATCCTTGCGCGCATGAAGGCCCGCAAGGACCACGACTTCACCGCCGCTGATCAGCTCCGGGCGGATCTGCGGAAGCTGGGGGTCGAGCTCGAGGACACGGCCCAGGGAGTGCGTTGGCATCGGCGACCGGCAATGGATTCGAAATAAGACGGTCAACCGGCTGGTTGGTCGGCGGAATCGCCGCCGCCGCGACCGTCGAAGACGGGAGGAGCTTTAACTAGACAGGGGCAAGTCCAATGTCTAGCCCGCATTTCTCAACAGGTCGTGAAGCGAGCGGGCGCAAGGGTCGCGAGGA
>JBHHYG010000055.1:0-13816 GCA_046757445.1 Acidobacteriota bacterium | reverse complement strand
CGGCGGCCGGCGAACTTCTCCGGTGATTGTATCCGCGGATACGGTGCCGCGCCGTACCAGCCACGCTGGTGGCCGCCGAAGCGCGACAGCACTTGTCCCGGCCGATTACCGGCTCCACAAAGCAGGGCCAGCGAGGCGTACGAGGCGGTGTTGAGGTAGTTGTTGCTCCAGTAGTTTCCCTTCTCGAAGCCGAAGGAGGTCTTCGGTCGGACGCCTTCGACCGGCTTGGCGATCGTCTCGGCTGCGGCGCGGATTTTCTCCGCCGGGATACCGGTGATCTCCGTCGCCCGGGCAAGCTCGGCATCGGGATTCGAGAGCAGCCACGCCTTGTACTCGTCGAAGGTGGCGCCGAACTTTCCCCAAGTCGTGCGCCACTGCCAGGGGGTGTTACGTGTCCCGCGTCCGAAGCCCGAGTCGATCTCCCACCGGTTGGCCACCCATTGATTGATGAACTCCTCGTCCTGCCAGCCGTTCTCCAGAATCAGGCGCGCCAGGGCCATATGCAGGATGGTGTCGGTGCCGGGGATGATCTGCAGGAACAGGCCGCCGATCTTTTCCGCGTAGGCAGCGCCGGTGGTCTTGCGGGGCAACACCATGATGATCTTGTTCGGACGCCCCTTCATGATCCATTCGGTGAACAGGACGGTCTTGGTCTCGAAAGGGTCGGTACCCGAGACGAAAATGACATCGGCAAGCGACCAGTCCTCGTTGGAGGCACTGAAGGTGATGATCCCCGAGTCGTCCACCCCAGCTGTGTCGTTGCCCGGGCCAGGCTTGTCGTGGGGTGCGTAGGCTGGTGTCTTGATGGTCTGAAAGGCCAGCTTGGAGATCGCGTAGGTATTCTCGAAGTACTGGTAGGAGTAGGTCTTCATTCCCCAGGCGGGCTCACCGAAGGTGTCGATCACGTGTCGGCTCACCGCCGCCATGATGTCGAAGGCGAGATCCCAAGAGATGGGAGTGAGCTCGCCCTTGACGCGCAGCAGGGGGTGCTGGAGGCGGTCTTCCGTCGGTCCCTCGGGGTTGTAAACCTTCAGAGCCAGACAGCCGCCGCGGATGGAATGGTTGCCGCCGCGGTTGACCACCGTGGCGTCGCCATCGGGGAGCACGACGACGTGGTGCTTTTTGCCGCCGACGAGGCAGAAATTGTGCTGGTTGGGGCTGACCCAGCGCCCGGAGAGGGCAGGAGCGGGGAAGTCGATGCCGAAGGCGTTCTCGTGTGCTCTCGGTCCGCCCTCTTTGCCGTCAGGCCAAACGTAGGCTTTGTACCCACATCCGACAACACAGTAGTCGCAAGCGGTGGTGACCACCTTGGCATCCGGCGGCGGCAGCGGCACCCGATCTTTCCGTTCGTACTCCTTGGCCATTGTCTTACCTCCCCCCCACGAAGGCGACGTTGCTCGGGTACCCGTAGATAAGCCCCAACACACCCACCGCGTAGACCTCATCGCCTTCGAGATCGAGGACTACCTGCGGCAGGTTTTCGGTTGCGTGGCCCACCACCACCATGCCGTGCCGCGTCAAATCGAAGGTGCTCAAATGGAGTGGGCAAGGACCGGCGACCTTGTATTCGCTGCTGTAGGCGCCGCGCAAGGTTCCGCCCATGTGGGTGCAGAGGGTATTGAATGCCACAACGTCCCGATCGGGACCGATGCCGCCGCCCGCCTCCCGCCCGAGCTTGACCAGAAAGGAAATGGAGTGCGGTCCGTCGTCCGGGTAAAGGAACTCCAGCGGATGATCGTCAACGAGTTCCGAAAGCTGACCGATTCTCTTGCGCGGGTAGGCTGCGAAGCGGACGGTTCGGTTCTCGTCCTGGGAAAGGACGCGGCCGGGGAAGAGGTCGCCCAGCAGAACGGCCACCGCTCCGGCGCCGCCTGCGAGCACGAACTGACGTCGGCTGAGGCAGGAAGAATCCGCTGCCGCGGTGGGATTCGTCGTCTTCTTCGTTGCTTCCGTGCTCATCGGCGCACCTCCCGGGTCACTGCTCGGTGGTGGGTACGTAGGGCGGGGGATTGGGGCGGCTGACTGTCACCTCGGTGCCACTCAGGCTGTCGAGGAACTCGAGCAGATCTTTCTTCTCCTGGTCCGTCAAACGAAGGGGTGTGAGCAAGGGGCTCTTTCCCGCATCGTCCCCTCCTCCCTGGTCATAGAAATCGACGACCTCCTCGAGGGTCTTGAAGACGCCATTGTGCATGTACGGGCTGGTATAGCGCAGGTAGCGCAGCGGCGGGGTTCGAAATTTGCCTTTGTCGGTTTCCCGCTTGGTGGTGTAGTAGAGACCGAGATCTCGATCCGCATCTCGGTAGACCTCCTCAGACACACCGCGGATGTAGAACTCGTAGCGAAAAGCGATCTGGCCGAGGATGTTACGCTCGAAGAAGGGGTTCCGAGGCACTCCCAGGCTATGAAAGCTCTCGTCGGTCATCAGTGCGCCGTTGTGGCACTGGATGCAGCCTGCCTTCCCCTGAAACAGGGCCATGCCACGGACCGCGGCAGCGGACATCGCCGAGCTGTCGCCCTGCATATAGCGATCGAAAGGACTGTCCCTGGAGATCACCTCCGCCTGCTCGAAGCTGGCGATGGCTCTCAGTGCGAGAGGGAAGTTGGGCCGGTCAACGCCAAAGGCGTCCTTGAACAGTCGGACGTACTCGGGGATCTGGGCCAGGCGTTCCTCGATCATGACGGGATCACCATTTCCGGCCAGGTTGCCGGTGATGGCGCTTTGGGCCTGTGTTTCGAGAGAGGTCGATTCTCCCGCCCAGAAGAGCTTCCGAAGGTAGGCGCTATTAACGATGGTCTGGCTGTTGCGCCAGTGGCGCGTTCCCGGGTAGCCGGTGGAGATGTCACGGCTATCACCCCAACCGAGCTTCGGCACGTGACAGCTGGAGCAGGCGATGGCCGTGTCCCCCGAGAGTCGGTTCTCGAAAAAGAGCATCCGGCCCAGCTCCACCTCGGCCTTGGTGACAGGTTTGTCGGCGGGTACCGGAACGTCCGGCAAGGCAGCCAGTGGTGGAAAGCCGGCTGCCGCCGGCGGCGCCGGTGTTCGACAGGCCAACCAACCCAGCGGACCTAGCAAAGCAACCGCTGCGAAGCCCAACCATATCCGGAGTCTAGCCTGCATCCCTTACCTCTGTCCCCGGGCGCGAAGCGCGTAGGGGGGCATCTCCACTCCTTCCACCCTGATCGGCGAGCCGGCGAGGCCCCTCAAGAACTCCACCAGATCGCTCTTTTCCGTCTCGGTGAGTCGCAAGGGCCGCAGCAACGGATCCTTATCCGCGCCGGGACCCCCGCCACGGTCGTAAAACTCGATGACATCCTCCAGCAAGTTGATTGAACCATCATGCATGTAGGGTGCGGTGTTCGAGACTTCACGCAGCGTCGGCGTGCGAAACCGGCCCCGGTCCCCATCTCGCTTGCTGATCGCGTAGCGGCCGACGTCCTGTCGCAGTTCGGCGTACGCGGAGACGCCGAGGATCTTGAAGAAACGGCGGAAGGTGATATGGCGTTCAGGAGTTGCAAAGATGTCACGACTGGCGGGCAATCCCAGGTTGTGGAAGCTGCCATCCGAAAGCATTGCCCCGTCGTGGCATTGGATGCAGCCGGCTTTCCCTGTGAACAGTGTGAGGCCGCGCCTTGCGGGCGCCGAGATGGCGCTTTGGTCACCCCGCAGGTATCGATCGAATGGGACATTCCGTGACCTGAGCGTTTTCAGGTAGGCGGTGACGGCCTGCAAGATTCGTCCATAGGTGGGCTCTCCCCCGAAGGCTCTCTTGAAGCCGTCATCGTAGGTGGGGATCTGGCGCAATCGCTCGACGAGCAAGCGTCCGTCGGCATTCATGAAGTGGGCCTCGGAGATGTGATCCCGAACCACGGTGGGCAGGTCGGAGGCAGGAAGCCTGCCGTCCCAATACAGGTAGCGGCCGTGAACGGCGTTGAGCACCGTGGGCGTATTGCGGAAGTAGAGCGATCCAGGGTAGCCGCGGGAAAGGTGGAGTCCGTCGGCCCAGCCCTTGTCGGGATCGTGGCAGCTGGCGCAACCGATCGAGCCGTCGCCGCCGAGCCTGAGGTCGAAGAACAGCAGCTTGCCCAGCGCTGCCCGCTCGGCCTTAGGTGGCTGGCCGAGAGTCGGCAACGGCGCAAGGGGTGAGGGCGCTGCCTCGCGTCCGTCTTTCGCAGCTGCGTTTCCTGCGGCCACCGTTGCCGCCAGCGCCAGCAGGAGAGATGAAACCAGCAGGACGTCCCCGACCGGGCCCTTGCAGATCCCCGTGCAAGCACATGCTCGCCAGTTTCGGCTCGCTGCCGGTCTCATCGAGGCCTCGACGTGGCTGCACGCTCGATCGGCAAGGTTACCTCTGGTGAGAGAGATGCGTCTTGGGAACCCCATGGGAGCTTCCCAGGCGCCTCACCTTCCAATACTTTATGAAGGCGTCATTATCTATCATGGCAGGTAGACCGACAACCGTGGTGGCTGGCAGCGGTGGAAGACAATATCGCAGCATCCGCAATGCGGCGGCGAGCCGGCAACGGATTGCTGATCTTGCTGGCTACAGCAACGGTCACCCTCGTGGCGCCGTTGCCTGTGGCGGCAGAGGGAGTACCGCAAAGCGAGGACAGCAAGCGCTTCACCTTCTCCGGCGATGCGCGCTACCGGCTCGAGGACACCCTCAACCGGGGCAAGCTCAAGAACCGGCGCCGGCAGCGGCTGCGGATGCGCTTCAATGCCACCTATCGCATCGTTGACCATCTCAGCATCGGAGGTCGGGTGACCACGGGCGACCCCGATGATCCCAATTCCGCGCACGAGGATATTGACGATTTCGTCGACGACTTTCCCTTCAACGTCGACCGGCTCTATCTGAGCTGGAGGCTGCGGCCCGATCTACAGGTGACGGGAGGCAAGTTTGCCCATCCGTTCGCCACCAACCCGGTGTTTGGCGAGCTGCTCTGGGATCAGGACGTGCAGCCCGACGGCGTCGCGGTCCGCTACGCCCCGAGCGGTGCGGGCGGCCGCTGGTCGGCTGCACTGGCAGCGGGGGCCTACGTGGGGCTCGAGCAGGGCAGCTTCGACGAGGTGCGGGCGGCAGTGGGGCAGGCCAGCGGCGAGGTTGCTCTGAGCAGGACGACGGCCTTGAGAGGGGCTGCGGGACTCTACGAGTATTCCAACCTGGCACCGGATAGCGCCGACGGGGTACTGCGCGACAACTCCGGCAATGCTACCCGCGATACCAACGGCGACGGCCGACCCGACGGCTTCGCCTCCGATTTCCGCCTGCTCGACCTGATCTTGCATCTCCGCTGGACCGCCGCTGGGCGACCGCTATGGGTGGGAGGACAGTACATCCGCAACCTCGAGGCCGCCGGCGACGAGCGCGAAGGCTGGGCGCTGGGTGCCTCCTACGGGAGACTCGAGGAGGTGCACGACTGGCGGCTTCAATACCAATACCAGCGCATCGAGCAGGACGCCGTCTTTTCACCCTTCGCGCAGGACGACTTCGTTTTCCAGACCAACTACAAGGGTCACCTGTTCGGTTTGACCTACCTGGCGATCAAGTCGGTCGACGTACGAGGGTGGGCGTTGGTCACCGAGCCAGTGCGGTTGAGAGACGACGTTCCGGACAAGCACCAGTGGCGCCTGCGCCTCGATGCCACGCTACACTTCTAGCCTGGTCTCCTCGCATCCAGCCAAGGAAGCCGACAGACGCTCTATGTCATCCTCGCCCCGTGGAACCTCAGCTTCACGTCGGGAAAGGCTGCCGCCACGCCTGTTGCCGTTGTTGTACTTCGGCTTCGGGCACCTGACGCTGGCGTCTGCCTTTCTGCTACTGGCGCTTACCCCCGGCACCCTCGCCGGCTTCTTCTACCAGCCGCGCATGCTGGCCGTTGTGCATCTGATCACCCTGGGCTGGATCAGCTGCTCGATCCTCGGTGGCATCTACATGATTGCGCCGATGGCGCTACGCATGCGCCTGCCGGCGAGCCGGCTCGATTACCTCGCCTATGCTCTGGTGACGGCGGGCATCGTCGCCATGGTGGGTCACTTCTGGATCGATTCCTACAGCGGCATGGTGTGGGGAGCCGGAACGCTGCTGCTGGGCCTGCTGTGCGTCAGCTTGCGAGTACTCGGCAGCCTGCGCTCGGCAAAGTTGCCGCCAGCGGTCAAGCTCCACATCGCGCTCGCCTTCCTCAACATCCTCATGGCGGGAACAGTGGGCCTTCTTCTCGGCCTCGAGAAGCAGCTGATCCACGTGCTGCCCGGCTACATCCTCACCAACGTAGCGGCGCACGCGCACCTGGCAGCGCTAGGCTGGGCGACGATGATGGTGATGGGGACAGGCTACCGGCTGCTGCCGATGTTCCTGCCCGCCGCCCCGCCGGAGGGTGCCAGCGTCTACGCAAGCGCCGCGCTGCTGGAGATCGGCACCGTCGGCGTCTTCATCTGCCTGATGATGCGCACGGTCTGGTTGCGCTTGTCCGCCCTGCTGGTGGTCGCCGGGCTCGTCGCCTTTTTCCTGCACGTTTACTGGATGAAACAGCACCCGCGTCCGTCGCCGAAAGGATTGACGCGGCCCGATTACGGCATGCTACAGGCCCAACAAGCGCTTCTCTATCTGGCTCTCAGTGCGGCCCTGGGGCTGGCGCTGCCATGGATTCCTGCCGGCGAGTGGAAGCTGCGTCTGGTCGTGGTATACGGCGTATTCGGATTGGTCGGCTTCCTGTCGCAGATGGTGGTCGGCATGAGTGCCCGCCTGATGCCGATCTTCGCCTGGATGCATGGCTACGTGGGCTCGGATTTCGCCGTGTTGCCCCCCTCGCCCCATGCCATGCCAGCTCGACGGCTCCAGGCCGTCACCTTGTGCCTCTGGTCTGCTGGGGTGCCGCTGCTGGCGACGGGCTTCTTCTTCGATCTGCCGCTGGTGCTGGCGGCCGGGGCCTGGGGCCTGTTGGCGGCGGTGATCATCGAGGCGATCAACAGCGTCCTCGTCGTGCGCCATGGGTTCTCGGCCCCTTGACCCATGGAGAAGAGAAGGGCGCGGGCGGCAGCGCCGGGGGAGCGCTGTCTGCAAGGCTGGCGAGCCGCCCGCCCGCGCCCTGGCGGGAAGGTTGACAAGGTCCGAATGAGCGATCCGTTAGGGCCTTTCGTAGGCCGGCTCACAGCATGAATTATACTAGGATCCTTGTATCTTGGTAGTCTCTCCGAGTCAACTGCTGCCGCCGGGAGAAGTGTCTGTGGCCGGGCTCTCGCCGTGGCGGCAACGGCAGCGCCCGCAGCTATCGGCTGGGGGCGGGGGAGGGCTCGCCGGTGACCCACTGGATCTCGGCCAGGCGAGACTCGAGGCGGTGTCGGAGCCGTTGCTGTAGAGCAAGTGCCCGGGCATTCAGCTCATAGAATGTAGGCGGCTCATAGGTCCAGCCCCTGGCCAGCCGCTTTTCCTCCCGCTTCAGGGTTGAATAGAAGAACCGACCCAGCAGTGGTGTGGCGATCCTCGATTTCCAGCCGAACTCCTGGTGGATATCGCCAAGCAGCGATGCCATCTTCTGCACCACTAGGTCCTCGCCCCGCAGCCACTTCTTGGCGGCCCATACGAGGCCTGCGTAGGTGGACCAGACTTTGCTGGCTTCCCAGGCATAACGATCCCGGATGCGCTCGTCCGGGTGGTTCTTGTATCGTCTCCAGCCCTTGAGGAGGGTTCTGGCCATGCGAGCGAGGCTGGGGCCATTGACTTGGTAGTCGCGGCGAAACGCACGCAGAATGAATTCCTCCTCGCGGCCCTCGCGAATATATGTGTGTCGGTAGTTGAAGCGGAATTGGCCGTGGGTGTCGGCGATCGACGATGCCGATTCCGGAAGCAGGGTTCCCTCCTTTCGGTGCTGTTCATACAGCGGCGTGCCCGCCACCGGCGTGTAGAGCATGAACTGGTGAAAGTCGGCGCCGTGACTGACGGCGTGGGAGATGGCCCGGTCGATGTTTTCCGGCGTATGTTGCTCGAGGCCGATGATCGTGGAGCCGAGGACGCGGATACCGTGCGATTGCAGCGTGCGCACCAGTTCCTTGGTATCCACTCCACGGAGCTTGTGGTACTGGCTGTGCTCGCCTTCCAGGCCGAGCCAGGCCCAGGAGATGCCTAGCCGCACGAGTTGCTCGATGGTGTAGGCCTGCAACACCCTGGCCGAGCTGAAAACGTAGAGCGACCAGCTCTTGCGCCGATCCTCCATCAGTTCCAGCAGCCGCAGAGCTCTTTTCCTGTGCAGCAGGAAGTTCTCATCCATGATGAAGAACGATCGTACTCTCAGCTTCTGTTCGAGCTGGCTCATCACTGAAAACAGCTCATCGCCGGTCTCGTAAAAGTTGATGAACCTGCCCTTGCCACCGAACATCGCCGAGGTCGAGCAGAAGTTGCAGCCCACCGGACAACCCGCGGAAGGAAGAAGAATGGCGGCCGTGCTGCCGGGCCGCTGCGGCAGGTTGATTCCCATCACCCGGGCGCCGAATCCAGAGTAAGCAGCCGGATGGCGGACCGCGGCCTCGGTGTCCTGGCTGAGAAATTGGCGAAACCAGCGCACGCCATCCCCCCTGACGATATGGTCGGCATCGATCAGCTCGTCGATGCCCGGCTTGTTGGCCACGTGGCCGCCGACGACGATGGTCGCTTGCGGTAGGTGTTGCCGGACAAGCTCACACATCTTCTTCACCTTGCCGAAATTGGGAAGGATCGAGCTGATGCCGACGATCTCATAGGGCTGTCGCCGAATCTCCTCGACGAAGCGGTCGAGGGTAGGGAAGTCTAGCAAGGTGCAAGGAGCGTCTATGTTGGCTTGCAGCAGCATCAAGCCGAAGGAGCGGTGAAACATCCGCAAGGAGAATCCACCCTGCACCCGCGTGACCTGGTTGTGATACAGCTCCATCGGGTTGAGCGAGCGGCTGCCGTACTCGTCGTCCTGGGCGTAGGGCCCGAAGACGCTGGATAGCAGGACTCTTGCCTTGGTCCCGAGCGGGTGAACTGGATGCGGCGATGACATGCTGTTCCTCCTGGGGGATCGATTCTACAACGATCGGAAAGAGATTCTATTATCCCCGTATCTGGGGTTCCGTCAATACCCTGAGGTCGGGGCTGGTGTGGCTGTTGCCGGGCTCAGCAACTCGTAGCGCTCGGCGCAATGGCAGCAGCAGCCCGCAGTGGTCGACCAGGCGGGGAAGTCGATCCTGATCGCCAGCGCCAGGTTGGAGAGCAGGTCGGCAGAGGCCCAGTCGGTGGTGGGAAAGCGACAGAGCGGGCAGCGGCGGCCGGAGTTGCGCGGGTTGTCGGAAGCCAAGCCGGAACCGCTCTCCAGCAGCTGAGCTGCCCTGCGTAGGCGGGGCAGGAGGAAATCTCGCAGCTCCTCGAAGCACCGCAGGCGAGAGGGGGAGAGCGTGATCACGAGGTAGGCGGGGATACCCTGGCCCCGCTGCTCACGGCTCTCCCAAAGCTCGGCGCCCTCGTTGGAGGAGCCGGCCGACGAGCGCGCGATGATCTGTTGCAGACCCTTCCCTAGCCCGAGCTTCTCAACGGGTTGAGAAGTTCGGGCTAGCTGCGGGAACAGCTCCATGCAACGGGGTAAAGCACGATCGAGGTCAAGCTCGTGGAAGAGCCTCCGGAAGTGATTGCGAAAGGCGAGTTCGCGCCGCTCACCGTGCGGTTGCCGATAGATGGCATCGAGCTGTCGCCGGTGGAGCAGCCGCAAGCGAACCCGCGCTAAGAATCTGCGGCCGGTAGTCTCGGCCACCAAGGCCTGCCGGACTGCTTCCTCGATCAGCCCCGGATCGTATTCGATCGACACCGGGTCGAGCTGGGCAGGTGGTTTCATCGGCCGGGGTCGGCGGAGAAGACGCTCTCGGCCACAGGCATGCAGCCGCCATCGCCATCGAGGCCACAGCCGAAGCCGTCTCCCTCCGGCTTGTAAGTATCGGGGCGCGCAGCCGGCAGCTCGGTGAACGGGGACAGCTGAAATACGGCCCGCTCGGCGGCCGCCAGCGCCCGGACGAGCCTTGCTAGCCCCGCGTACAAGGGCGATGGGGCACGGGCACCCAGCTGGAGTCCGAAGGCTGGCAGCCACCAACCCAGGTGTTCGATGAAAAAGCGGCGCTGGGCCCGGCGGCAGACCTCTGCACACGACTCGCCCAGCTCAGCCTCGATCGCGTGCAGCTGCCGCGCAATGAGAATCTGCATGAACTCCGCCTCGAAGGACAAGTGGTCGAGGCGCTCACGAGCCTCGGCAGAGCGGCCGAGCCCGAAGGCTCGATAGAAACCGGCGATGTCGGCCAGCCGTTGGCAGCGGAAGGTGATATCCCGGTTGGCACAGTACTCGTTTTCGTACGGAGGGCAATCCTTGCTGATGCTGTGGCCGAAGGCGTCCAGGTAGGCCTTGCCGGGATTCTCCCCGTCGGGGAAGAGCGAGGTGGAATCCAGGCGGCAGGGATGCAGCTCACCGGGACCCAGACGCTGCGGATGGAAGCGTGGATCCTCGCGCATCCAGTTGATCGCCGCCGACACGAGTGGGCGGAAACGGTCGTCGCTGAGGAGCTCGAAGCGCGGCTCGTCGGGTGGCAGACAAGCGACGCCGAGGTAGCGATAGACATTGGCCCGGGCCAGGTCGACGGCCGTGTCGTTCATGGCCGCATCCCAGCTTGGCGCCTTTTCCTGTTTCGTGGGTCCCGGGGCGCTTGCTTCCACAGGGGCATGATCCATACCCGTGCTCCTCCTACAGGTTGCCAGCAGCCTGTCAGATCGAGTTGAGGTGCCGGCGCGGCCGCTCGAAGACGGGTTCCTCCACCGTCGTCCGGATCACCTCCTTGCCCGAGCGGCTGTAGCCGATGACCGTGTCGTTGAAGATCTCCAGCGTCTTCTTTGTGCCCGAAGGAAGAGTCACCTCCCGCTCGTGGATCTTTTCCCCCTCGATGATCTTGAAGCGGAAGATAATCGGCCGTGCGGCGCGGAATAGTTGCAACAGGGCGAGCAGCTTCCTGGAGGGGCAAACGTACCGCTCGATCGCCCGCTCGACGCCGGGGCCGAACATCTGTTCCAGATACGGTCGCGGTACCCAGCGGGGCGGGATGTAGTAGCCGTTGGGCTCGGTACCGAACTGCGGGTAAAGGGGCAGGGCGACCTGCTCCTCGCGGATGAGAAAGTAGAGGGGATTTTCAGGGTCCCGGAGCCAGCTTCCGTCGGCGTTGGTGCGAACCATCCCCTGTAGCCTGATCTTGCCGACGCAGGAGCTCATGCAGCGGGTCTCGATGGGCTCGCCGTCGGGGGTGATCTCCTTGTCGCGGCCCTCGAGGCGCGGGTAGCAGGCGATACACTTCTCGCTGACGCGGGTCGTCGGCCGGTAGAGGGCTTTCTTGTACGGGCACCCCTCGACACACTTGCGGTAACCGCGGCAGCGCTTCTGGTCGATGAGCACGACGCCGTCTTCGGGACGCTTGTAGATGGCGCCGCGGGGGCAGGCGGCAAGACACCCTGGATAGGTGCAGTGGTTGCAGATGCGCTGTAGATAAAAGAACCAGATGTTGTGCTCGGGGAGGCTGGCCGTCTTGGCGAACTCTCCCGGCCTCCAGCTCGCGGCGGCGGCGGTGTCCTCGTAGATGTTGGGTGCCCTCCATTCTTCATCGGTGGGCAAGTAGCCGAGCACACGGCGCTGGGCAGCGGCACGACGGGGGTGCTTGGACTCGAAGATGGTCTTGCCCGCGAACTCTCCGTAAGGACGGCTGGACTCGGGGTCGGCCTTCTTCGCGTTCCAGGTCTGGGCTCCGGGGTTGGCCTCCTCCAGCAGCTGCAACAGCTTGATATCCCAGAACTGTGGGTAGCCGCCATAGGGCTTGGTCTCGACGTTGTTCCACCACATCTGCTCTTGGCCCTTCGAGAAGGTCCATGTGGACTTGCAAGCCATGGTGCAAGTCTGACAGCCGATGCAGCGGTTGATGTTGAAGACGAAGGCGAACTGCCAGTCGGGATGGGCCTCGTCGTAGGGGTAGTCCATGTCGCGGCCAATCTGCCAGTTGTAGACCTTGCTCATGGCCGCTGGTCTTCCTTCTTTGCCTCGTCTGGCAACTGGATATGCAACGGCTGCCGCCGATGGTTGCGGGGGCCGGTCGTTGCCTCGCTGACGCGAAAGATCCCACAACCCGAGAGGGTCTCTTCGATCATCTGGCGGACCGCTTCTTCCCCTTTGAGCCGATAGATTGGATGGACGGCCAGATACCGGGGTTGGCGAAACAGCGACAGAATCTGCTCGCTCCCGTACCCCATGGCGGCATACTCTTCGATGAAGCAGCGGGCCAGCTCGTCGACATCCCCACCGGGAACCATCGCACCGATCAGATCCAGCGGGTCGGTGGGCTCCGCCGCCTTGGCCGAGCCGTGGACGGCGAGGTGCTCGCCGCCGGCATGCTTGCGGCAGGAAGGCGGTTGCTCTCCATCGGTTCGATTCATCTGCTCTAGCCCTTCTTCACCTTGGTGAGCTCGCCGTCGAGGTAGGCGACGAAGGTGGGGTTCTCGTGTGCCGGGGTGAACCCGGTCTTGGCCGGTGCCCAGATTCCCTTTCCATCGAGACCGCCGGGCTCCGCTTTGGTGATCTTGATCAGCGTCTCCTTCGGCACCGTGTTGACGGCGTGGTTGTCGACCTCGAAGCCGAAGACGAACCCCATGGTGCCGACCTTCTTGTGGAATAGATGGTCGGTTTGGTGCATGGGCATCAGCCAGCCGCGGGTGATCGATTGGTGGGAGCCGTAGCGGTAAGAGGCCTGGTAGCCGGTCTCCTCGGCAAGCGCCCGGCCGTCGGCCCGGCTCTCGGCGGCGCGCACCGTCCGCGGTGTGGCGATCCAGCCCGTATGCTTGAGGATGGTGAACTCGTAGGGTAGGGCGGGATTGAACTTCACTCGCACCATGCAGCGGTAGGCGTGGTAGGCAGGGTCGTTCGGCCGCCAGTCGGTGTAGGGTCTGTCTGCTGCATTGGCATCGACGTAGACGTAGTCACCGTCCTCGAGTCCTTGGTCGATGGCGGCCTGCGGGTTCATCTGGATCTGCCGATCCGCGACCCCTGGCAACCGCTTGTCCACTCGCAGCGGATCGCCGAAGTTGCACGACCAGATCCAATGCCAATCCACGGTCGACCAGGAGGAATGCGTGCTGTGCCGGCTCTTGGGTGTGGAGCAGAAGACGCGGTAACCCCTTCGCCACAGCGGGTTCACGGTTCGCTTGGCCTGTTTCCAGGGCATCTTGACGTTGCGCACCTGCCGCTCTTCTGCCCCCATGGCCTCTAGCGGGATACCGTAATCCTTCGGGCGCACGAACGGGCTGCTGGAAACGATGACGTTGGGCAGATAGGGCGTTGCCTCGACGCCTTCGCGGTGGACGATGAGGTTCTCCCCGTAGTCGATCGCTTCGGGGATGTCGCAGTAGGAAGCGAGTCGGCCGCAGTCGGTGTAGAAGGGCACTGAGTCGTGGATCTGCTCCCAAAACGGCACCCGTGGGTAGGTGCGGAACAGAAACAACGCCGCTCCCGGCTCGCCGCCGTACTCTCCCTGCATCATCTTGTCGATGGAGTAGGGGCCATCCTCACCGCGGGTGGTGGTGCAATTGTCGAAGACGCGCTGAATGTAGACCTTGGCCTTCTTCTGGGTGATGAAACGGAAGTAGTCGGAGAATCGCTGGTCGCCGGTTTCCTCGCTGAGGGCGTCGGCGACGGCGGCGAAGATGGCGGCGTCGTCTTTGGAGTCGTAGATCGGCTCGATACCGTCGCCGCCCCAGGCCTGAATGAAGGGGTTCGAGCAGGAGCCGCCGCATTC
>JBHHYG010000054.1:0-13823 GCA_046757445.1 Acidobacteriota bacterium | reverse complement strand
GAGCGCGCCCTTTGCCGCGCCCGCAGCAGCAAACCGTTGAGATATGCGGGCTAGTTCTCCAGTCCCATTAGACGGTGACCTAAGCGGAGAATCACGCTAAGCAGTCCATTCACGCGAAACCCGCTCCCCTTTGGGAAGCCTGGAGTAAGTGATCGATTTCCCCTCGTCCTCCTCCTGAATCGCAGAGAGAGTCAGCCGCCAGTCGTCCACTCTCTTGCGGTGATGGTCGAGGTCGGGAGCGACCTTCGCCGCATAGATCGCTTTGTTGCTGGCGCGCCGGATGCGGTCCGGAAAGGCTCAGGCTGAAGTCGGTGAGCGGCGGGGCGTGCCCTTCGCGGGCGACGCTCACTCCAGCGGGCGGAACGGGTTTCGAATCGTCAGTTCCCTCACCTTCTGGTCATTCCGGAAGTCTTCCGACCAGAGGGTCCTGCAGCCGGCGGCAAGCGCCGCCGCCACAATCAGGGAATCGAAGAACGAGAATTGCCAGCGCTCCTGGATGTCGAGGGCTTCGGCATAAAGGGAGTTGCTCGAGTGGATCTCGCAGAGCGGGAACAGCACCTTGTTGAGGTAGAGGGCGCAGTCGGGGCCGGACAGCGGGGTGGTGAACTTGGTGGTCGCGACGTTGACGAACTCCTGAACCACCTGGAAGCTGACGATTCCGGTTCGCTCCCTCAGGGACCTCTGCACCAACTCTTTCGCCCGCGCCTGTCTTGCCGCTGTCCGGCCATCGAAGGTGTAGACGAAGATGTTGGTGTCGAGGAACTGCCGTCCGCGCATCGGCTAGCGCTCGTTCATCTCCGCCCGCGAAAACGTGCGGCCGGGACGCGCATAGGATAGCCGCTGCATCAACTCGGCATAGTCCTTGCCATCGTTCGCCTGGCTCACATACCGGGCCAGCCACTCCCTGAACACGGCGTTCAGGGTCGTCTTCTGGCCGCGGGCCTTGTCGCGGGCCTTGTTGATCAACGTCTCCTCGGCGCTCAGCGTGACGTTCTTCTTCACCTTCGCCTCGCTAGGATGTGACGGCCCCGGAAAGCTCCGGTAGCCACAGGAAAACAACGCTTCCAACCAAATGGCACATGCTGCGTGTACACGACTACAGTGTATACGGATTTCATGTGTGTTTCTATCTGGCCTTGATCGGATACGGTGGCTTCCGGGGCTTGTGCGGCGGGTTCGCCTCCAGCTCCGCCATCACCACCTCGATCGCTTTCTCCAGCTGGGGATCGCGGCCGGCGATGATCTCTGCCGGATACTGCTCCACCTCGATGTCCGGGGGCACGCCGACGTTCTCCACCACGAAGCCGTCCTCGGTCCAGATGGCCAGGTTGGGGGCGGTGATGCGGCCACCGTCCATCAGCACCGGGAACCCCAGGGTTCCCACCAGGCCGCCCCAGGTGCGCTTGCCGATCAGCGGGCCGAGGCCGAGCTTGCGGAACATCCAGGGCAGAAGATCGCCGCCCGAGCCGGCGGTCTCGTCGATGATCATCACCTTGGGCCCCTGAATCGACGCGATCGGTGTCTTGATGTCGTCGCCGTAGCGCATGGCCCAGTGGCTGATGTAGGGGCGCCGGAGGGTGTCGATGTAGTAGTCGGCCACCGATCCGCCACCGTTGTAGCGCTCATCAACGATGATCGCCTCCTTGTAGGCCTGCGGGTAGAAGTAACGCTTGAAGTAGATGAGGCCGAGGGTGGAGGTGTTGGGAACGTAGACGTAGGCGACCCGGCCGCTGGTAGCCTCGTCGACCTTCTTGAGATTCCCCTCCACCCAATCGCGGTTGCGGAGCGCGTACTCGTTGGCGATGGGAACCACCTCGACGGTGCGGGCGCCGCTGCCGTCGGGGCTCGGCCCGATGGTGATCTCGACGATCTTGCCGGCGCTGTTCTCGAAGCGGCTGTAGAGGTTCTCCGGCGGCCGCAGCTCCCTGCCGTTGACGGCCAGCAGATACTCACCGGCCGCGGCGTCGACGCCGGGCTCGGTCAGGGGCGAGCGCAGCGTCGGGTTCCAGTTGAGGCCGCCGTAGACTTTGGCGAAACGGTAACGCCCCGACTCGACCTCGTAGTCGGCGCCGAGAAGACCGCCCGGGATGGATTTCGCCTGCAGAAGGGTGTCGCCGCCGCCGACGCGGTGGTGGCCTACCGAGAGCTCCGAGCTCATCCACTGGATCACCCGGTTGAGGTCGGCGCGAGTGGCGATATCGTCCAGGAACGCCGAGTACATTTCACCCATCGCCTCCCAGTCCACACCGTGCATGTTGGGGTCGTAGAAGAAGTCGCGGTTGATCCGCCAGGCTTCGTGGAAGATCTGCCGCCACTCGGCCTGGGGATCGATTCTCACCTCCAGGCCGTCGGTCGAGATCTTGCCCTCGCTGGGGTCGATCTTTCCGGCGGTGCTGGCGATCAGCCAAGAGCCCCCGGTTGAGATCAGCGCCTTCTGAGTGTCGGCCGAAAGGACGAAGCGGCCGACCTTCTCCATCAGCGTTTCCTCCTCACGCTTTTCGAGATCGAAGCGCCGGAGGCTGCCGCTGCCAGCGCCGCCGAAAGGCCCCGGCTGTCCCCCCTCGCTCCTGCGGTAGTAGATCTGACCGGCGGCACCCGCCCGCAGCCCGGAGTAGTTGCCCGCCTCCACGGGCAGAGCCAGGATGCGCTGATCGAGGCCGTCGAAATTCACGGTGACGAGCTCGTCGCCCTCTGCTTCAGCCTGCCCGCCTTGGTGCTCGGCGTTGCTCTCTTCCAGCGGCTCCTCGCCGGGCTCCTCATCGGCCACCTCCTCCTCATCGCTCTCCTTGGCCAGCGGCGAGCGGACGCCTTTCCGCAGCACCGCCAGGTAGATCGAGCGCGACACCTCCACGTCGGCGTTCGACATGGCGAACCACTGCCGCACTGGGCCCGCGTCGGTGGAAGAGAGGAAATAGAGATAGTTGCCACCGGCGTCGAAGACAGGATCGCTGACGTCGCTCAAACCGTCGGTGACCGGGTGGGAGCGGCCTTCCTCGAGCGAGTAGAGATAGACCCTGCGGAAGTAGGTTCTCGAGTTCAGGGTGTAGGCAAGCCAGCGCGAATCGGGGGACCAGGAGGCGCGCAGGGTCTTCTGCGGACCATACGTGGGCTCCGATGCGACCTTCTTGATCGCTCCGCTGTCGACGTCGAGCAGGTAAAGCGACCAGGCGTTGTCGGTGTAGGCGATCTTCTTGCTGTCGGGCGACCAGCGTAGATCCTCGTAGAAGCCGGCGCCTTCGAGTGGAAACGCACGGACCTCTCCCTTGCCGTCCTGGCTGGCGATGTGCAGCCGGTACTCTCCCCCCTGATCGGAGATGTAGGCGATCCATCTGCCGTTGGCAGACCAAGCCGGCGAGCGATCGTGGACGCCCGTCGAGTTGGTGAGGTTGCGGTGATCTCCCTTCTCCGCCGGTACGGTGATGATCTCGCCGCGGTACTCGAAGACAGCCCGCGCGCCGCTGGGGGAAATGGCGGCGTTGCGAAGATACCTGGCGCCATCGACGTAGCGGGCCCGCGTCTCGATGAGGTCGGCGGCCACCCCGACGGTGAGCTTCCGGCCGCTGCCGCTGGCCGAGTCAGAGGCGGGATCAAAGAGGTGCAGATAGCCGGCCTGCTCGTAGATGATGCGGCCGCCGCCGGCCGAGGCGTTCAAGATGGGAAAGTCCCGGTGCCGGGTGAGCTGCGCGAGCCGCTCTGTTCCCGGGTCGTAGGAGAAGAGGTTGAACTCCCCGTTGCGGTCGGAGCGGAAGTAGACCTTGCCGCCGAACCACATCGGGTCGGTGTCGTTGCAACGGCCCTCGGGTTGGGGGATCTGCACGACGGAATGGTCGGAGCGGTCGTAGAGCCAGATACGCGTCACCGTTCCGCCTCGATAGCGTTTCCACTGATTGAAGCGCTCGGCGAGCGGTGTGTAGGCGATCATGCGGCCGTCCGGTGAGAGGGTGGCCTTGGAGGCATGGGGAATCGGCAGCTTCTCGGGCATACCGCCATCAACGGAGATGGTGAAAAGCTGCGTGTGGCGGTTGGTATGCACCGCACGGGGAGAAGTAAAGAGGACGGCCGAGCCGTCGGGGGTGAAGCCCTGCACGACGTCCGCCCCGGGGTGCCAGGTCAGCCGCTGGGGAACACCGCCGTCGACGGCAACGATGAAGACGTCGGTGTTGCCGTCGTACTGGGCGCTGAAGGCGATGGTGCTGCCGTCGGGAGAGAAGCGGGGCCGGCTCTCGGCGCCGCTGTGGGTGGTCAAGCGTCGGACGTTGCTGCCGTCGATGCCGGCACTCCACAGATCGCCGGCGTAGACGAAGGCGATGTGCTCTCGGCTGACCGCCGGCTGGCTCAGCAGCCGGGTGTCGTGGACGTTCACGGCAGCGACCGGACTGCCTGCTGCCACCAACAGAACCGGAGCCGTGAGAATCCCGATCCACCTCGTTGTTCCTTGCATGGTTTCCTCCTCGCAGTGAGGGTGCTTCAGAGGAATTGGTCGTCCTTCGAGACTCTATCCGCGAATCCACTGGCCGACAATCGGTGAGCGGCGACCCTATCCCATCACCTGGATGACGATCTTGCGGCGCCGCGGGCGGTTGTCGAAGTCGCAGAGGACGATCTGCTGCCAGGTGCCGATCTGCAGCTTGCCGTCGATAACCGGAACCACCAGCGAGGGGCCGAGCAGGGCCGCCCTGACATGAGCGTAGCCGTTGCCGTCGCCCCACCTGGCGTCGTGATCGTAGTGCATGTCGCGGGGAGCGAGCCGCTCGATGGCCGCTGCCAGGTCGGCCACCGCGCCGCTCTCGAACTCGATGGTGGTGATGGCGGCGGTCGATCCCGGCGTGAACACCAAGGCTTGGCCCCTGTCGATGCCCGATCGCCCGACCACCCGCGTCACCTCCTCGGTGAGATCGAGGATGTCGGTGGCGGCCGTTGTCGAACGCTCGAGGACCTCCTGTACAACGCTCATCGTTTCTCCTCCATCTGAAGGGTGAACGCCGCCCCGGGACCGGGGGCCTCACGGTCGGCGCTGACCCAGCTTCCGCCCCCTCCCTCAGCGCTCAGGTAGTGGCCAGTGCTGGACCGAAGAACCACACCATCGCCGGAGACGATCTCGCCTTCGCCGCCGACCTTCAGGAGCACGAAGACCCTCGCCCGTCCGGCATCGCCCGAGCGGACATGAACCTCTCCTCCACCGCCGCCGTCGGCGACTACCCAGCTGCGGCCACCGTCGGCTCTCAAGCTGATCAGATCACCGCTCTCCAGCCCGCCCCCATCGAGGTCCAAGAGGACGAGCCCTTGCTGCCGGCCGGCAGCCTTGCGAGCGGCGCGCAACCGGCGATCACCAGTGGCCCTGGCACCGACGTACTGCCCTTGACCGGCCACCAGGCGGGCAGGGTGGGCGAGCGCATAGGGAAAGAAGGGGCGCGCCAGCGCAAACACCAGAGGCACTTGATCCAGCCGGCGGGTGCGCCGACGCCTTTCGAGCTCCTTGATGGCCCACTCGCTGCCGCCGGCAACCTGCAAGCCTTCGTCGATCAGACCATCGCAGTCGTTGTCGAAGCCGTCACCTACCTCGATCTCAGCCGCCCCCCCGCAGACCGCGACGCGCTCCCACAGCACGTTGTTGGCCTCGTTCGACTCCGCTACCCGGCCATCGGCATCGATCATCGCCGAGAACAGGTAGGGCGAGCGTGACATTCGCAGTCCCGTAACCTCGAAGGTCACTTTCTTCAGCTCATCGGCCGCCATGTGCAGAAGGGGCGAGGTGCCGGGAACGGGCAGCGGCGTGGCGCGATCGTGGATCACGCGGACGGCGATGTCGCCGTTCGCCGAGGCAGTGGAGGCGTTGTGCAGCAAGAGGCTGATCCTGGCAGTGCCGCCGTCCGGCAGCGGTTGCGGGGAGAGCCGCAGCTCGAGGATGCGCAAATCCGCAAGCGTGCCCTGGCTGCCGGCCTCGCTCTGGCAAGGTGCCAGGGCAAGCATCAGGCCAACTGCAACTAGCCCGAGCTTCTCAACGGTTAGCGGCTTACGGAGCAACCCCTTCACGGTGCGGTTACTGGCCCCCCCCTGCCCTCGATAACGATCACCGGGGCTGGCGCTAGGCTCCGCCCCTCGGCGACCGAGCCCGCTTACGCCTACCTTGCTGGCCGTTGTGGCATCGCAATCGGCTCACCGGGGTCAGGGCCGAAGCCCGACTGGTATACCTGGCCGATCAGCGCCGGCATGCGCTCGCTGATGAGCTGGTTGACCCGGTCGATCAGCCCGGGGACCTGCTGCCAGGCCTGATCGATCTGCCACAGCTGATCCTCGGTCGGCAGGCTGGTATATCCCTGGATCGCAAAGGAGGCGCCGAGACCGCGGCGCGCCTGGTTCATCTGCTGGCCGAGCTCCCGCACCTCCTTGGAAATCTCTTGGATTTCATCGGACAGGTTGCCACTGTCGTTGTCCGTCAGCAACTCCCGGATCTCTCCGATCTGCTGGCCGATACGCTGAACCGCCCGGCCCGCCTCGTAGAAGGGCTTCGACAAGGCGTAGGCATCCATCAGCGCCCGCTGGCGGGCCTCGAGATCGGCGCGCGAGATCTGAATTCGCGGATCGCCTTTCACCACCACCTCGGTGGTCAGGGTCTGTTCCGCCGCCTCGAGGCGCACCGTGTAGGTTCCGGGCAACACACGCGGGCCCTGGCCGCCGCCGAACCTGCGGAAGCCCCGGCCGAAGCCCTGCTGGCCGGGCTCGGGCTCGAAGGCCGGATTGATTCGCAGATCCCAGACCGCCTCTTGCACACCGGCCGCGCCGGGCCCTTTCATCTCGCGCACCACCTGGCCGTCGGCATCGAGAATGGTGAGCTTGACCGTCGGCTTCGGAGGCTCCGGCGGTCGCTCGGTGACCGGCCGGCCCTGGCCGAAGAAGCCACCAAAGCCTCCACCGCCGAAGCCCGGTGGACCCTGCGGCGGGGCCGGCCTCCGGGGCCCGCTGCGTCTCGTCGGCAGCGGCGCGTTCTCCTTCAGGTAGTAGCGGATCCTGGCGCCGTAGGGGGGATTGGGGGCGGCATAGGCGCCCGGTGTCCACCCCTGCGGAGAGTTGACATTGAAGGCCGTCGCCGGGCGTACTGGAAACAGATGGGCCGGAGATTCCAGCACCAGCGCCGACATCCGCTCCAGCGGCGTGATGTCGTCGAGGATCCAGATGCCGCGGCCGTGCGTGCCGATCACCAGATCGTTCTCCCGGGGGTGCACGACGATGTCGTCCACCGGCACGGTCGGCAGGTTGTTCTTCAGGCGCATCCAGCTAGCGCCGCGGTCGAGGGAAAAGTAGACGCCCACCTCGTTGCCGACAAACAGCAGATCGGGGTTGTTAGGATGTTCATAAATGACGTTCACCGACCAGTCGTCGGGCAGGCCGTTGACGATCGCCTGCCAGCCCTTGCCGAAATCATCGCTGACGTAGACGTAGGGGCGGTAGTCGTTGCGGTCGTGACCATCGAAGGTGGCGTAGACGGTCCCCTCCTTGAATCGTGAGGCCACCACCCGGCTGACGTAGGTACGCTCCGGCACGCCGGGCATGTCGCGGTTGAGCAGCTCCCAGCTCGCACCGCCGTCGCGGGTGCCCTGCAGGTTGCCGTCGTCGGTGCCGGCGTAGATGACCGTGGGATTGACGGGGGATTCGGAGATGGTGGTCAAGTTGCCGTAGCTGGAGATGCCGTCGTTGCGCGAGAGCATCTGGTTGGTCGGCAAGGCGCCCATGATCTCGAGCTTGTCACGATCGATCTGCTTGGTGAGGTCGGGGCTGATCGCCTCCCAGGTCACTCCCCGATCGTTGCTCTTCATCAACTGGTTGGAGCCGGCGTAGAGGATCGATGAATCGTGGCTCGAGATGATCACCGGCGAATCCCAATTCCAGCGGGCGTCGAGATCCTTCTCGGGCGCCCCACCCTGGGGCCGGGCCAGCGGCCGAATACGCTGCCGTTCACCGGTATCGAGATCCAGCCGCTGCATGTTGCCGCCCTGCGATTCCGAGAACAGGATATCGGGATCGTCGGGATCGATGCGCACGTAGAAGCCGTCGCCGCCGCCGACGTTGTACCAGTCCCTGTTGAGGATTCCCTGCCGTGACCAGGTGGCGCTGGGGCCACACCAGGAGCCGTTGTCCTGCAGGCCACCGCAGACGGTGTAGGGGTCCCGCATGTCGACGCCGATCTCGTAGAACTGCGCCAGCGTCATGTTGGTGAGCTGCCGCCAGCTGTTGGAACGGTCCCACGACACCGATACGCCCCCGTCGCCACCGAGAAGGAGGTGGCTCGAGTCTTGGGGGTCGATCCACAAGGCATGATGGTCGGAGTGCACCCCGCGAGCGGCGTCGTTGGTGAAGTTACGGCCGCCGTCATCGGTCCTGTACAGCGAAGAGCCACCCAGGTAGATGCGCTCCGGGTTGTTGGGGTCGATGCGGATCTGGCTGTAGTACATCGGCCGGCTGTTGGTGGTATTGAGATGCTCCCAGGTGTCGCCGCGGTCGGTGGAGCGGTAGACGCCGCGATCATTCCTGCCGGCTTCGACGAGCGCGTAGACCAGGTTGCCGTCCCGTCGGTAGATATCGAGGCCGATACGACCCTTCTGGCCACGCGGCAGCCCCTCGGTCAGTTCCTGCCAGCTGGCGCCGCCGTCCCGGGTGCGATAGATGCCGCTGCCCGGGCCGCCGCCATTGAAGCCCCAGGAGGTACGGCGCCGCTGGTACATGGCCGCAAACAAGGTCTCCGGATCGTTCGGATCCATGGCCAGATCGATGGCGCCGGTGTTCTCATCGACGTAGAGGACCTTCTCCCAGCTGGCGCCGCCGTCCTTGCTGCGGAAGACACCGCGTTCCTCGTTGGCGCCCCATAGCTGCCCCACCGCCGCCACGAACACCGTATTGTTGTCGGTAGGGTCGATGCGGATGCGACTGATGTGGCGGCTCTCGTACAGGCCCATGTGGCTCCAGGAGCGGCCGCCGTCGATGGACTTGTAGACGCCGTTGCCGTAGGGAGAGCTCTGGCGGTTCTGCGGCTCGCCGCTGCCCACCCAGATGAGGTTGGGGTTCGACTGCGAGATGGTGACGTCACCGATCGAGGAGGTCGGCTGGTCGTCGAAGAGCGGCTCGAAGCTGGTGCCGCCATTGACAGTCTTCCACACACCGCCGGTGGCAGTGCCAACGAAGAAGACCGCCGGGTTAGACTCGACGACGGCGAAATCGGAGACGCGCCCCCCCATGATCGCCGGGCCGATGTTACGCCACTCGAGGCTCGACAGGGCCGCGGCGAGGTCGCCGTCGACGGCCCGCGAGGCGACCGAGGCACTCGCTGTCCCACCTGTGCCCGTGTCACGGTTTTCGAGCTGAGCCTCCACCGGATGGGCCAGCAGTGGAAGCAGCAAGAGCAGCGTAAAGATGCTCACGGTGAGTCTGAGCGAGAAATAGCTGCCAAAAGATCTCATGGAATCGACCTCCTAGAATGAAACCAGCAGATGTTCACGATCCTTGTAACGGGGAACACCGGATGTTGCCGAGCGGGAGGTGATGGGGCAGCCTTACGGCTCGCTCTCCCCGGACGGGGCTTGCCTTGCCTGCGCCGGCGAAACCCCCGGCGCCGCGGTACCGTTCCGGGCTTTTTTTTCGCGACCGGCCAAGCGTCACACCAGCCGGCGACGAGGTCAAGGGGCGCCGATGCCTTGCCTCACTTCGGGCCGTGAAGAGGGAGGGCGCCAGGGCTGCGAGGACAAAGCGTGCGCCGGGTCGAGGGCGCAGGCTACTCGTGCTGTACGTCGAGCACGCGAGCCAAGCGCAACGCAGCGCCCGCAGCAGCAAGCCATTGAGCAATGCGGGCTAGGTGCGGACGTTGAGGACACGCTCACCGAGCTTGACGACCCAGGGTGTAGTGGTCCGCTCGGCCGTGAGCAGGGGCGCTTCGATCGATTGGCTAAGGGCAATGTAGACGGCGTCGTACGCACTAGCGTCGAAGTCCAAGGCCGTCGTCAGCACCTGAGCCCTGTCGGGATTGGCCGTATCCAGCGGAGCATCGAGGTGGAGATCGTAGATCTCTTGCGCGGTCGCGGCATCCAGGCCGCCCCGACGCACGTAGGTCCTCAACAGGTTTGCCATCTCCCAGTAGTGCAACCCCGGGACCACAAGCTGGACACGGCCTTCCATCATGCGTTGCTGCCACCGTCGGGCGTCGGCGCTGAAGTCTTCGGGAAGGTACCAGGCGGCCGCCACGCTGGTGTCCAGCACCAGCGTTTTCATCTCCGATCTCTATCCGCCCGCAGGAGCTCGTAGGGGCTTTCCCGCAACCGTACGCCTTCGAGCTTGACGCGCAACTTGCGCAACCGGTCATCATAGGTGTCGCGTCGACGGGCTGCTTCTTTTACCTCCACAAACGTTTGCAACGCCTCCTCCACGAGTGCTCGCTTCGACTTCGCGGTCGAATAGCGCATGGCTTCGCGCACCAAGTCATCATTGAGTACGATGTTCGTTCGCATACACCACATATTACACTCGGTGTGTCAGTATGTGCAAACGCTAGTCCAGTGCCTGACGGAGCGCTCCGCGAGGCTTTCCTTACGGCGCAACGGTCCCTGCTCAGGTACAACTTCCTGGCGCCAACTCAGAAACCGCGCGGAAGCGGTCGAGACGAAGTCTGTGGCGATCGTCGAAAAGGCGTCGCGCCGCGAGGGCAACAGTGGCGATGGTTCCCATTCCCGTGCCGCCAGCGATCAGGAACATGATGAGGATCTGGTACTGGACAGCCGTGAGGGGCAGGCTGCTGACGCCGTGGCAGCTCTCGAAGGGACGTTCCGCATCAACGCTAAACACTCCGTTCCATAACTACGGTGATGTTTGCGGATGGGTCTTGTGGACGAGGTCAAGGGAACGTCCAGGGAGATATCGGTAATTCCGTTGCTGCGCTCACCCGGGGGACGATAGAATGCCACCCTTTCCGACAGTGCAGGAAGCTGCCCGCTAACTGTCGCTGCGAGCTCGACGGGGGAGTCGACATTGATCGGCAAGACGCTGAACCATTACAAGATCCTGCGCGCCATCGGCAGCGGCGGCATGGGCGAGGTCTACGCCGCCGAGGACACCAAGCTGCACCGGCAGGTGGCCCTCAAGATCCTGCCGCCGGAGCTGGCCGGCGATCCGCAGCGCCGCGAGCGCTTCGAGCGCGAAGCACAGGCCGTCGCCGCCCTCAACCATCCCAACATCGTCACCATCCACTCTGTCGAGGAGGCCATCGGCGTCGAGGATGCTCCCGCCATGGGCGGGCAGGGCGCTGCCGCGAGCGGCTTCGGCGACTTCGGTTCAGGAACCAAGCCCACCGGCTCCGTCCATTTCATCACCATGGAGCTGGTCGAGGGCAGGACCCTCTCCGAGCTCATTCCCAAACACGGCATGGCGCTCGAGAAGTTCTTCGACGTCGCCGTGCCGGCGGTCGATGCGGTCGCCGCCGCGCACCAGCAGGGCATCGCCCACCGCGACCTGAAGCCCTCGAACATCATGATCAGCGACGAGGGCCGCGTGAAGGTGCTCGACTTCGGCCTCGCCAAGCTGGTCGATGAGGGCGCTGCCGCGGACCAGCCCACGCAAGTGGCCAGCGAGCATCTGACCGGCGAGGGACAGGTCCTCGGCACCGCCGCCTACATGTCGCCGGAGCAGGCCGAGGGCAAGCTCATCGACCACCGCTCGGACCTCTTCTCGCTCGGCATCATCCTCTACGAGATGAGCACCGGCGAGCGTCCCTTCACGGGAGAGACGCAGGTCTCGCTGGTGACCTCCATCCTCAGGGACACGCCGCCCTCGATTACCGAGATCAAGCAGACCCTGCCCCGCCATCTGGGCCGCATCATCGGCCATTGTCTCGAGAAGGAGCCGCTGCGCCGCTACCAGTCGGCCATCGACCTGCGCAACGACCTCGAGGGGCTGCGGGGTGAGGTCGAATCGGGCGAGGTGCTGACCTCGGGCATCTCTCCCCCGCTGGCACCGCCGCGGGCAAGGCGCCGATGGTGGGCGTACGCGGCGGCCATGGTGATCCTCGCTGCCTTCATCGGCTACCGACAGCTGCGCCCGGATCGAGCAAGCAGCGCCACGACAGCGGCCGTGCCAGCGGCCGAGGAAGCGCCGTCGTTGGCCGTCCTCTACTTCGACAACCTCAGCAACGATCCGGCGCTCGACTGGCTGCGCAGCGGGCTCACCGACATGCTGGTCACCGACCTGTCGCAATCACCCGACATTCGCGTTCTCGGCACCGATCGCGTCTACGAGATCCTCGAGCAGATGGGTCGGCTGGAGGAGTCGACCACCTCGTCGGCGGCGGTGCGCGAGGTGGCGGAGCGGGCCCGCGTCAGCACCGTGCTGCTCGGCAGCTTCATGCGCGCCGGCGAGGCGATCCGCATCAACGTGCGGCTGCAGGACGCGGCCAGCGGCCGGGTGCTCACCTCCGAGAGCGTCGAGGGGGCCGGCGAGGCGAACCTCTTCGCCATGGTCGACGACCTCACCGAGCACATCCGCGCCAAGTTGGATGTCGCCGAGCCGACCGAGGCCGCCTGGCGCATGGACCTCGAGGACGTCACCACCTCTTCGGTGCAGGCCTACCGTTACTACGTCGAGGGGATGGTGGTGCACGAGCAGGGCAATGACGTGGAGGCCATCCCGCTGCTCGAGAAGGCGGTCGAGACCGACCCGCAGTTCGCCATGGCGCTGGCCAAGCTGTCGGTCATGCACTCCAACAATGGCGATCTCCAGCGGGCGGAAGAGTACGGCCGCCAGGCCGTGGATCTCGTCGAGCGCCTGACCTCGAGGGAGCGCTACTATATCGAGGGCCTCTACTATTCGCTGCGCGAGGAAACCGTGCCGCGCGCCATCGAAGCCTACAAGAAGGCGGTGGAGCTTTTCCCCGATCACACCTCGGCGCGCAACAACCTGGCGCTCCAGTACATCGTCCTCGAGCGGTACGACGAGGCGATCCCGTACCTCGAAGAGCTCGGCCGCCAGGGCATGAGCTTTCCCGGATCCTATTCCAACCTGGCCGAGGCCTACTCGGCGCAGGGCGAGTTCGACAAGGGGGAGCAGGCCTTGCGGAGCTACCTCGACCGCTTCCCCGACAGCGGTGCCGGCTACTTCAACCTCGCCGTCTACCTGACGCGTTGGGGCCGCCTCGAGCCCGCTGCCGCGGCGCTACGGCAAGCCGAGAGCCTCGACGCCGACTACCCCTGGCTGCCGGTCGCCCGCTACGAGTGGAACCTCCTGGCCGAGCGCCGGCAAGAGGCCGAGGAGGAGGCCGACGCGATGCTGGCATCGGAGAGCCCCCCCGTCGTCCAGGTTGGCGCCATCACCAAGGCAGAAGCGCTTCTTTACCGCGGCCGCCTTGAAGATGCCATCGGCGTGCTCCGGCAGAGGGCGCAGGCTCTACCCGAGCACAGCTTGCTGCGCGCCGACCTCTACAACATCGCCTGCGGCTTTCTGCTCCAGGCCGGTGATGCCGAGCGGGCCCTGCGGCAGGCCGAGCTGGCGCAGCGCCATGGCGAGCGCTACGACGCCGAGATCGAGGCCATCGCCCGCGCCGCCGTCGCCTTGGCCAGCCTCGGCCGCGGCGCCGAGGCGGAAACGCGTGCCGAAGAGTACCGCCGTCGCCTGGCTGCGCGGCCGGGCAAGGGGGCCGAGCGCACCCTGCACCGCTTCGAGGGCACCCTGGCGCTGGCGAGCGACGAGACCGACCGGGCGCTCGAGCAGCTACACCAGGCCGACGCCCTGCTCCCCGCCCATTCCCCCTCCGGTGGCCCTGGTCTCTCCGATCATGCCCCCATCTGGTTCTT
>JBHHYG010000053.1:0-13916 GCA_046757445.1 Acidobacteriota bacterium | reverse complement strand
AGCCCGAGCAAGCGCAACGCAGCGAGCGCGCCCTTTGCCGCGCCCGCAGCAGCAACCCGTTGAGATATGCGGGCTAAGGCTTCGGGTACCAGTCAAGTAGCTTCACCTCCACTTCAGGAGTGTCTTTGAGTGCCCAAGTGAAGACCCCGAGGTCACTGCCGCGATAATGGTACGGATAGACGATCTTGGGGCGGAACGCCTTGACGCACTCAGCGGCCTCCCCAGGCGTCATGGTGTAGGGGAGGTTCATGCACACGAAAGCGATATCGATGTCCTCGAGCCGGCGCATTTCGGCGGTGCACTCGGTGTCCCCGGAAATGTAGATTCGCTTCCCGCCAAAGGTGACAACGTAGCCGTTGCCGCGCCCTTTGTCATGATAGAGCTGGCCCTCCGACGGCCCGCGCTTGATGTTGTACATGGCCACGGCCTCGACGAGGATGTCACCAAATTGTTTCCGCTCGCCGTTCTTGAGCACCACATCAACTCCCCCCCATTGCCGAGAGACGGCGGCAGGGCCGATGACAACGGTATTGATTCCCATCCGCTGCGCGATTGCCTCGATATCGAGGTGATCCGGGTGAATATCCGTAACCAGGACCAGGTCGGCCATCGGCAGGCCGTGATAATCGCCGCGGTTCCGCGGGTCTACGTAGATCGCCTTGCCCCCGTACTGGAGCACCAGGCTGGCATGGTAGATGGGTGTGATGATGATCTCCTCGCTGTCCTGTTGGGGCTGGCTCTGACGCCGGTTTTCGTTGGTAGCTCCAGTGAGCGGTGCAGGCTGGGGCCGACTGGCGTCGTCAACCGACGGTAGCCAGATGAGCAGGATCAACAACGGCAGCAATACAACTCGTGCGAGCATTCCGAACCTCCCTTGACCCGTTTCACCAAATTTCGTCCCGGCCGTGTCCCAGCAGAAGGATTCTCCTCTCCTTGACCCTCTCGCCAGTCAAACCCTGCCAGCACGCCGCGTAAAGATCCACCTGGTCGCGGTAGATTTCGAGGCGACGTTGCAGGAGCTTCGCATCCTCGACGACATCGGTCTTGTAATCGACGATCACCCAGCCGTCTGGTTCGCAAAAGGCCAGGTCGATGATACCTTCGATGATCTCGGCGGGCTCATCAACCGATCGGGTGGCCGGTACGAGAACCGAAAAGGGCGCCTCGAACAACGCCCGGTCCGCCCTCTGTGCTCGTTTCCATGTCGGGGAAGCCCGCACCGACTCGACCAAAGAGACGAGCTCCTCGAGATCGACCGGTTCTCCGCTTTCATCGGTGTCCAGGTCGTTTTTCAGCAACAGGGTACGGCAGAGGGCTCGCAGCCGTTCGCTACCAACTCCTCTACCGGCGGCCTCGAGGGCCTGATGAACGGCGTTGCCCCAGCTAGCGCCGCGGCCGCCATCGCTCGCGAACAAACGTTTATCATCGGGCTTGACGCGTGTGCTGACCGAGCTGATCCGGTAGCGCTCGGCTGCTGACTCGAGACGGCGCCTCCCCACATCCTCCACCTCTTCGAGGATCTCGGTTGCGGTGTGGGCAAGCTGCCGACGTTGGGGAGCAGGCACAGGCTCGAGATTCAGCTCCTCGCAGTGCTCATCGAAGTAGTCGTAGAAGGTTCTCCATGGCGATGTCTCGGCTTTGCTGGAAAAGCTGATGACCAGTTCCCGCTCGGCGCGGGTGGCGGCCACGTAGAGCAGCCGGGTGGCCTCGGCCTCGAGGAAGGGTTTTTCCAAGCTCTCGAAACGCTGCCAATCCATTGGGCGCGCCAGAAGGGTCGATTGCCTTTCCCAGGGTTCCTGGTGCTGGATGAGGAAATGGCCCTCGGCGGCCCCGGTCTGGAGGTGTTGAATGTGCTGGCTGGGGGTGTGCTCGGGTAAGCCCGTAGGGTGGGCTAGCACGACCACAGGGGCCTCCAGGCCTTTCGCCTTATGCAGGTTCATCACCCGCACCACATCGTTGCGGCCGGGCTGCAGCGGGGCTTCAGCCTCTTCCTCCTCGAGAGCTTCCTCGAGGGCCTCGAGGGCGCCTGCGAGCGAGCTGTCCCCAGACAAGCCGGCCGACGCTGTCGCCTGCAGGGCGTATAAGAGCGAGCCGACGGCGCTTTCTCCCAGGTCGCACCCAGCCGCATAGGGAAGGAGTCCCAGCTCTGTGACGATGGAAGCGATGGCAACGTCAGCGGGCAGCTGGCGGGTCAACCGCCACCATCGGTGCAATCTCGCCAGCGCCTTCTCCACCGGCGATACGGGCTCCGTTACAGAGCAGACAAAGCTGAGCTTGCCATCGGCGAGCTTGTGTGCTGCAAGCTGCTCGTAGTCGAGGCCGAAAAACAGGCCGACCAGGACGGCCAGGCTGAGCACGGGATTGTCCGGCTCCAACAGCGCGCGCAGCAGGAGGGTCAGCTCGTGAAGCTCCGCCGCGATGTTGATTCCCGCACCGGTCACCTGCACCGGAATATTCCGGCGCTCGAGCGCCCTTGCGTAGTAGGAGAGATAGCGTTTTCTATACGTGAGAACGAGAAAGTCCCCCGCCTTGCACTGGTCCGGGGAGATTCGCTGATCGATCCACGAGGCCAGCAGCTCGGCGTCGGCCGCGGCGACGGCAGCAGCGTTGGGGTGGTTCCCGACGTCGTACCAGAACACGCCTTGTTCATCCGCGTCTGACTTCTGGGTGTTCAAGGGAGCGAAAGCAGCCTGGTGCAAGCTGGCCTCTTGTGGCAGCAGCTCTCGGAACACGTGGTTGAGGAAAGTCTCGATGGGGGGGTGAGAGCGGAAGTTGGCGGTGAGGTTGATGAGCTTGCCGAACTGATGAAAGCGGGCTCTCACCTGGTTGTAGATAGCGATTTCACCACGGCGGAAGCGATAGATGCTCTGCTTTGGATCGCCGACCACGAACAGCGCTCCGTCACGGGGCCTGGCGTGATGCCAATTCTTTTCCTCGGGATCGTCTGCAGTCAGTAAAAAGATGATCTCCGCCTGAAGCGGATCGGTGTCTTGGAATTCGTCCACCAGCAAAAACTTGTAGCGATCGTGGAGGTCGCGGCGGGCGGAAGGGCTTTCACGTAACAGACGTGCCGCCAGCGTCAGCAGGTCGTTGAAGTTCAGCTGGCTGGTGCGGTGCCGTTCCGCTTCGTAGGTATCTGCGGCTCGGGCCGCAAAGCGCAGGGCAATGGGATATCGGTGCTCATACCATTGCATGAGGGCGGCATGGGCGGGGCCGTTCTCCCTGGTGAAGCCGAGGAATTGATTGCGCAGATTCTTTGCCTGCTGCTTGCTCTCGTCGTCGGTTCCCCAACGCTTCTGGACGATCCTGAGGGAGCGACCGATGATGGTGGCGAGTGCATCGAAGAAGTGCGCGTCGTTGTCCCAGCCGAGAACGTAGAGGGAAAAGTTGAGCCGCCGAATGCGGGATTGAAGCTCGTCCCACCCCTTATCCGGTACACGGGCAGGCATGAGCTGGCTGGCTTGAGACAGAAGATCTTTCAGAGCCGATTTCAGGTGTTCGGTGCTGGGCCGCGGCGCGACTGGTGCAGGAAAGTCGACATCCGGGTGATTGGCGAGCAGCTCGAAGGCTTCGAATAGCTCTGTGGGCTTGACATTCACCTTGGCCAGCTCCTCGAGAGCCGGGTCAGCGCTGGCCGCCAGCCTTTCCAGATGTCGGAGCCATGCATCCTTGCGGAGCCGGGTCTCCTCGGGGCCGTGGAGCTCGTGGAAGAACGGGTCGAGGCCGGCGTCGACGGGTCGCTCGCGGAGCAACCGGGCGCAGAATGAATGGATGGTGCCGATGAAGCCACGATCGATCTCGGCCAGCGCGGCATCGAGTCGGGTCACGGCGACGCTGTCGTCCCGCTTGCGTGCCTTCGTCAGTGCCAGCTCCAGCTCGTTCTGGAAGCGCTCACGCAATTCAGAGGCGGCCTTGCGGGTGAACGTAACCGCCGCGATCTCATCGATACGGGCATGGCCGCGGCGAATAAGGGCCACCATTCGATGAAGTAGTGCCGTGGTTTTCCCCGACCCGGCGCCGGCCTCCACGAGCATGTTGGTGTCGAGGGCGGTCTGGATGAGGTCGCGGTTCTGCTGGTCGGGTAGTTGCTCTTCACTCATCGCTCTGTCGTGCCTCGTCGATTTTCCGTACCCGAAGCAGCGGCGCGTATTCGCTCAGTCCCGCAGCATGCGTCTTGGCCCAGCTGGCGGGCGGAGAGGCGACGCTCCCGTAGCCGCGCTCCTGTACGTGGCATATGTCCTTGTAGTCGCAAAACCGGCAATCGTCAGGCTCATCGGTGGGAACAAAATTGCCCTCCGCCACCAGATCGAGCAGCAGGCCGACGATCAGCGGCCATTTCTCGATCTCGGACCTCGAGTACGCGATGCTCTCCATCTCGCCGCGGCGGGTCGGGAAACGGTATTCGATGCGCTCGACTCGTCGACCGAGCAGAACTTCGGTGGCCTGGGTGTAGAGTGCGTGTTGTAGTCGCCGGCCACCGTCGAAGGCACGGGTACGGCGTTGCTGGCTGCGGTTACTCCCGGTCTTGTAGTCGATGACCAGCAAGTTTCGATTTTCCGTCTCGTCGCTCCGGTCGACGGCGCCACGCAGCCGCACCATGCCGCCAGGAACTTGAAGCTCGACGGGGGGCTGTCCTTGCACCCCGTACCCGAACTGCAGTTCCAGATCGAGCCAGTGCCCGCCGTCCTTGCGCGTCATCTTCACAAATACCTCGATATCGGCCTTCAAGGCCTCGAGCTCGTTGTCGAATACCGCATCGTTGGGCGCCGGCAGCTTTCCTCGGATGCGCTGCGCTTCCTCCGTGAGAATCCGCTCTGCCAGGCGGTTGAATTCCCGGCTACGCTGATCGATGGCTTGCCCTCGGGACTCTCTCAAGATCCTCTCGTAGACCTTGTGCAACAGTGATCCTTTTTGGCGAGGGTCGAGCCACACGCCTGGGTCGAGGTCGATCTCGTCGGCCGGCTCGATCTCCAGGACGTGCTTGAAGAAGTACCGCAACGGACATTGCCCCAACCGCTCCAGGCGGGTCGCCGAGAGCAGGAGATCCGAATTGAGTCGAGGATCCAGCAGCTCCGGCCGCGGCGCGATGGAGCCGGCGTGAGAAGAAAACGTCTCCCCGTCTCGCGAAGCGTGAGCCCGCAGCCCGCTGTCGAGATTCGCGAATGCCTCTCGCACCACATCCGTGCCGGCAAGTAGCAGCGGGCCATCGCTGAGTTTGCCCAGCCATACGTCGTTGCTGTCGACGCGCCCTGCGCCGGCCGGGATCGGCCCGGCGATGGGGCGGAGGGCGCGGTGGAGTGTCTGGTAATCGAGCGAGGGATCGGAGCGCATCAATCGCAGTGCCTGGAGCATGACAGAGGCAGGTGCCACGTTCCTTCCTTCTCGCGAGTCCCAGGCGCTGTAGCTCAGCGTCACACTGCCTCGGAGCCTCGCCAGCAAGGCCGCCAGGGCATAGCGACGCTCCTCGAGGCGTTCTCCAGATGCCGGCAGGGAATCCGCCGCCAGACGCCGGCGGTCCTGGTCCAACAGAAGCGGATCCTGGCCTCCCGCTCCGGGAAACCTGCTGCTATCGAGGCCGACGAAAAAGGTAACCTGTCGGCCGCTGAGGCCGCCGTGTTCGATGTCGGAGAAATGCAGATGCCCGCCGGCCGAACTCCATGGCGCCCGCCCTTCGGCGGCTGGCGACGGCACGCGGATATCGATGAAGTTGCGCAGCTGGGCAATCGCCAATGCGAGAGAGGTCTCGCGCTCCAGGGTTGCGGCAACCCGATGTAGCCGATCGCTCAGTCGTCGCCGTGCTTCCTTCTCGATCACCCCGAGCGAGGGCACGAATTCGAGCATCGACAAGAGCCCCCTGGCGAGGCTGGCTGGGGTTACCCGAGGGGCCATGCTGCCGCTGAGGCGCCTGGGTACCTGGGGGGTGGCCGCCAAGATCGGCTCCACCAGGCTGCGCAGTGCCTCGAGCTCGGCCCTCTGGCGGTCTCGAACGGCCACCGACTGTTCTGAGGGCTCCTCTTGCTCGGGGTCCGGCAGTGCCTCCAAGTAGCCGAGGGAGCGGTCGATCTGCTGGAGGTAGCGAGTGCGTCCCCAGCCGATTCGTAGACTGCGAAGCCGGCGGGCCAGCTCGGGGCCGTCGAGCTGGTGGGTGGAGAGGGCGGGGGGTGCAAGGATGCCGGTCTGCAGCAGCCGCTGCAGGGTCACGGCCGGAAAGTCATCCTGGATCCAGCGGAAATAAGCGGCCACGGCCCGGCCGACGCGAGTTCGAGCTACCGGCAACCCCGTGGCATAGGTGATAGGGATGCCCAGGTGGGTGGCCAGGCTATCCAGTGAGGAGCCGTAGGTCAGGGGATCGGTCGAGACGATCTCGACCTCGTCCCAACCTTGGCCGGCAGCCATCACACGGCGAAGAACCTCTCGCAACTCATCGGCGGGGCTCGCCGCAGCAAACAGATCCAGCGTCGGCTCGTTTGTAGCAGCCGGAGTCTTCTCGATCGCATGCAGATAAGATAGGCGTCCTCGCGGCCCACCTTCGGCCGGCGCAGCCGGGGCCAGGATTCCCGGCGGAGCTTTCAGGCCGACGACGATGTCTGATTCCAACACCCTGGCGCCGTGCTTCCGCAACAACTCGAGGAATTCTCCACCGATGCCCCGTAGGTGGAGTCCGGGCATCAGGTAGATACGTCCCGGCGGCGGCTCGGCCTGTCCGGAAGAGAGCGCTGCCACCGCTCGGCGAAGGACTCCCGCTGTGTCAACGAGTCGGGTCTCGGCCAAGCGGCGCTCATAGTGAGCCAATATCGTCGCCAGGACGTCACGCTTTTGCCGATCCTCAAGGGGTGCCGCGGCGACGTTCAGGCTTCCGACGCCGGCCAGCCTCAATGCCTCGATCGAGTTGGCGATTGCCTGGCGAAATCCCAGCGTCTCGCCAAGGGCCGCCATGCCGGGGGCCTCCGCATCCTCCAGCACCTCGTCGATGGCTTCATCCAACAGGGCTGTCTGTGCGAGCTCATCAGATAGATCGAGGCCGCTGTCGGCGAGATCGTCCGCGACCAGCTCGACGGCCAGCTGCAGCGGTGTTCTGATCGTGAAGCCGATCCAGCCGCCGGTCGCATGTACCAAGGAGTGAAGAAGCTCTCGGCCGATCCCGAGCGGTCTGCAAACGAGTAACTTTTCGTCGATGGGATAATGGCGCGCCGCCCGGGCCAGAGCCGAGACCAGAACCGAGTTGCTGGCAGGATCGAGCTGCTTCTCCTCGGCTTCTTCCACGTCAGGCTCCAGGATGTGCCAACGGTGTCACCTGCTGATCTTCACCGCCAGCGAGTCGAGGCCCCTCGGCGGTGGCCAAGGTAGTTCGACGCTGGCGGCACAAAACGCCAGGGCCCGGTTCTCGGCCCAGAAGCGATCGAGTTCGCCGTCAACGCCAGGCGCAGCGTAGAAGCCGACATGACCGCCGCGAGCTGGCCCTAGCAGTTTCAGCCAGCCGTGGTTCTGCACTACCGGTCGGCGGAAAGAGTCGAAAGGAATGAACGGATCGTCTTGAGCCTGGATCAGCAGGCTCGGTATGCGGATTCCCGCGAGGGTGCGCAGTGCGCTGCTCTGGCTGTAATAGTCTTCGGCGTCCACGAAGCCGCTCAGAGGCGCGACGATGGCGTTGTCCCAGGCACGGATGCTCTTGATTGCTGACAGCTCGAGGTACGGAAAGCGCTCTGGATGCCGGGCCCTTAGCAACTCATAACGACCGGCGAGCCGTTTCAGGAAATATGAGCGATAGATCCAGTTGCCGGTCCGGTCGATGGCGTGGCATGCTGCGTCCAGGTCGATGGGCACCGAGATGGTGGCCACGGCTTTGAGCTCGGATGGTGCCGCCGAACCGTATTCCCCCATTGCTTTGAGGGTGATATTGCCGCCGAGCGAGAAACCGATCACGGTCAGAGGGGTTCCGGGATATTCCCCTCGCACATGGTCGATCACGCTGCGCAGGTCTTCGCTGCGCCCGGCATGGCCGATGCCGAGGCTGGTATCGTCGGCCAGCGAGTTGCGGAGGTCGACGCGGACTACGTCGAAGCCGGCCGCATAACCCTTGGCGGCGACGGACATGACGTTGTTGGACTCGGCACAGCCGGTCAGGCCGTGTAGAACGATCAGTACGGCGGTGGGGTCGTGTTCCGTCAACGACCACTGGAGCTGCAAGCGGTCTCCGTCCTCGGCCTCGACGAAAGATGACTCCGAACGATCGCTGAGTCGACGGCCGGCGGGGTGGCGTTCGATCCGGTTCGACCAGATCGTCTGAAGGTGTTGGTTGGCCAGCAAGGGGTGAGGATGGAAGGGGAGTGTTGCAGCAGCCTCGAGCAATTTCTCTGCCGCCGGCCTCGCCTTCGACCCGTCAGTAGCGTTCGTCCGGCTGGCTGAGGTTGCGATATCGGCAGTGTATTGTCCAAACTTGTCGTCAGTCATTCTCGGTTTCGATACCAGCTGGGCTCGAGGCCCACGTTCACAGGCTAGGATAATGAGCTATATGACCACACCAGCACCAGCGTTGCCGGAGCAAAGCAGTAGGAAACGTCAGCCCGCCACCGACGCCAACCCGGTTGCCCGCCGCTCGAGCTCGTCCTTCCCGGTTGTTTTTCCACTGGCCGTTATGCTGGTTGCACCCCTCCCCTTGCTCCTGGCCTGCCAGGGGGACGGCCCGAGCGCCGGACCAGGTGCCCTTGCGGCGGCGAATTCCGAGGTTGCGCGAGTTCAAAAGCGGAGCGACGCTTCGCCAGCTTCTGGCGGTGGGCAGACCCAGGCGTCGAAGGCGTTCGACGGAGAACGCGCCATGAGTCACGCTCGTGAGGTCGTGGGTTTCGGCCCGCGGCCGGCGGGCAGCGACGCGCTCGAGCGCACGCGCGTCTACATCGAGACAACCCTGAAAGGTTACGGACTGACCGTCCGCCGGGACCCGTTCACCGGCCAGACGCCGCGGGGGCCGATTCCGATGGCCAACCTCATTGCCGAGGTCGAGGCCGTCGAAGCAGGGGCCAACCGGCCGATCCTCATACTTTCGGGACACTACGACACGGCTCAGTTTCAAGGCTTCGACTTCGTTGGTGCCAACGACGCCGGCTCCAGTACCGCCATCCTGGTGGAGATCGGCCGTGTGCTCGCCGAGTATCCGCCGCCGATGCCGGTTTGGCTGGTCTTCTTCGATGGAGAGGAAGCGTTGGTGAGCTGGGGGCCCGAAGATAGCAAGTACGGCAGCCGCTATATGGCCGAGCGGTTGCAGCACGAAGGGAAGGCCGGTGATCTCGGTGCCATGATCCTCTTCGACATGATCGGCGACCGCAACCTGGAGATCAAGACCGAGATGAACTCGACGCGCTGGCTCTCCGATCTGGTGTGGACAACGGCCGCCGAGATTGGCAACGGCGCTCATTTCTCCCGCCGGGCGCACGCCATTGACGACGATCATCTTCCGTTCATCGAGGCTGGCATTCCATCGCTCGACCTGATCGACCTCGATTACGGCCCCGGTAATCGCTACTGGCACGCCCCCTTCGACACCATCGACAAGATCGGGGCGGGCAGCTTCCAGGTTGTCGGCGAGACGGTGTTATCGGCGTTGCCGGCCCTGGCAGAGCATCTTGGCAACCGGTAACGGCAGCGTGACCGCGGACGATCCGTGACCGGCGCCGCCATCGCGCCACTCGATCTTGCCGTCATAGCGTTGACGGTGGTGGGGGTACTGATCGTCGGGCTGCTGGCCGGTCGGGGGCAGACCTCGGCCGCCGACTATTTCCTCGGCAAGCGGAACAAGCCATGGTGGGCGGTGGCATGCTCCCAGCTCGCCACCCAGGCCTCCGATGCGTCCTTCATCGGCGGTGCGGGCCTGGCCTATGCCTACGGGGTGAACGCCGGCATCTTCAATTTCACCATCGGCGTCTTTCTGCCGCTGGTGGGCTTGTTGCTGATCCCGGTGCTCTACCGCATGGGGATTGTTACCCTGCCAAGCTACTTCGCCCGCCGCTTCGATGCCAAGACGCGGGCGCTCAAGGCCGTCCTCTTCCTCTTCTATCGAGGCGGTGCCCTCGGTATCTATCTCTACATTCCGGCCGTATCGCTGGCCGCTGTCTATCCGCTGCGCCTGCTGGGTCTTTCGCCCCTGATGACCTACTTGATCGTATTCGCCGGCGTCGCCGGCCTGTATGCCACCTGGGGCGGGCTATCATCGGTGATTTGGACCGATGTCGTCCAGTACCTCGTCATGCTCGCCGGAGTCGCCGTGCTGTTGCCGCTGACCCTGGGCGCGGTCGGCGGGTTTGATAGCTTGCTACAGGCCTTGCCCGCCGGGCACCGGGACTTCTTCAAGTGGAATGCCGACCCCGCCAGCGCCGCCTGGCCATTCTGGCCACTGCTGCTGGGCGGTTTCATCGTCCAGGCTGGATATTTCGGCGCCGAGCAGACCGAGGTGCAGCGCACCCTGTCGGCACGCTCCCTGCGTGACGCCCGCATCGCCTGCTCGGCGGCCGCCATGATGGCCGGACTCGAGGTGGTGTTGTGGATCATCCCGGGATTGGCCGGAAGCGTCCTCTATCCCGGCCTGCAGAGCCAGGATCAGGTGCTGGTGACCATGATGGCGGCGCTCATCCCCACTGGCTTGCAGGGCCTGTTCATCGCCGCGCTGATCATGGCGGTGATGTCTTCCTTCGAGTCCTACCTGAACTCGATCTCGGCCGTCGTCATCACCGACGTCGTGCAGCCGCTGAGCCAGAGGCTGGCCGGCAAGCAGCTGTCGGATCGCCAGTGGCTGCGGGTTTCGCGGTACCTGACCGGCGTCCTCCTGGTCGTCGCCGTGCTGATGGGGCCCCTGACGCAAGCGCTCGGCGGCGTGATGATTGCCATCAACCGCATCACCTCGGTAGCGTACGGGCCCATCCTGGCCGGCCTGTTACTGGGATTGTTCGTCGCCCGGGTGGGCGGCGACGGGGCCTTCTGGGGGATGCTGAGCGGACTCCTGGTCGCGGCCCTGGTGGTATTTGGTGAGTTCATCCCGGCGGGCTGGACGGCGGCGCTCCCGGTAGCGCTCGGCAGCAGCCTGCGGTCGCTCTTCGAGGTGCACTGGCTGTACGCCGGCATCATCGGCTTCGCCATCACCGTCGGGGTCGCCCTGGCGGTGGAAGCTACTGGTGCTGTCCGCCACGGTCGCAAGCCCGCTGCCGTCGAGCCTCCCTCCGGCGGGGAAGGCGTCTGGAGGCATGGCCTGGTGAGGCTTCTCGCGATCGGCGACGAAGGCCGGCCCTGGTTTCAGAGCTCGGCGATGCTGGCGATGCTGGCGATCCTATGGAACATAGCCTGGGCATGGGCCTTTCAAGCCTGGATCTTCGCCTGATCCCGCGCCGGCTCGCTGTCGTGGCGCGCCGTGACGGAGGCACTGAGACCGCCCCTCGTGGTGAAGTCGCCCTGCACCTCGAGCCATACCGGATGACAGGCGGCGACGAGATCCTTCAGCATCCGATTGACCGCATTTTCATAGAAGATCCCCAGGTTGCGGTAGGCGAGAAAGTAGAGCTTGAGCGATTTGAGCTCGAGGCACAGCTCGTGTGGCTGGTAACGGATCGTGATGGTGCCGAAATCGGGCAACCCGGTCTTCGGGCAGATGGATGTGTACTCGGGGTTGGTGATCTTGATCCGGTAGTTAAGGTACTGGTTCGGCCAGGTGTCGATGGCCGGCAGCTGAGCCTCGGTGCCACTGGTGGCTTCTTCTTCCGTGTATCCGGTTGCCGGATTGCTCATCCGCTTTCTCTTCCGCTTGGAGGTCCATGGTAGGTGCAGCGGGCGGTGCAGGTTTCATGCACGACGATGCGGACGAGGCCGGCAAGGCCGGGAGCGAGGTGGTTCCAGATCCAGATTGCCAGAAGCTCGCTGGTGGGGTTCTCGAGGCCCTCGATGTCGTTCAGATGGTGGTGGTCGAGGCTCCGGGTCAGGGGCGCTGTCGCCGACGAGATGAGGTTATAATCCATCACCCACCCTCGCTGCGGATCGAGCTCTCCGGCGACGTGGACCTCGACCTCCCAGGAGTGGCCGTGCAGCCGCGAGCACTTGCTGCCAGCCGGGGCGTTCGGTAGTCGGTGAGAGGCCTCGAAGGTGAAGGTTGTGGCCAGCTCCAGCGGCGGCTGCCGGGGAGACGCGGATGCAGGGCGGGCCATCAGATGCCCCTTTCTACACCGGGCCAGATGATCTTGTGGAGCTGCAATTGCAACCTTACCGGCAAGCCATCGGCGAGCACCCAGTCGGCCAGAAGATGCGGCGCTAGCTCCCCCCAGACCGGCGATAACAGCACCGGCCAGCGTTCCGCCAGTCGCTTGCCCCGAATTTGGGCAACAGCCCAATCGTAGTCCTCGCGTGTGGCGATCACGAACTTGATCTCGTCGCCATCTTCGAGATGATCGAGGTTGGCGAAGTCGTTGCGCTCGCATTCCTGGGAAGATGGGCACTTGAGATCCATGATTCGAATGGTCCCCTCGGGCAGCACCGAAATGTCATAGGCTCCGGAGGTCTCGATCAGGACGATTTTTCCACGCTCCAGCAGAGCGGCGGCGAAGGGAGGGACGCCGGGCTGGGCGAGTGGCTCACCGCCGGTGATCTCGATCAGCTGCAACCCTGGACGGCATGTTTCCTCCACGAGATCCGGCAGGCGCCATCGCCGCCCTTCGTAGAATGCATACTCGGTGTCACACCAGCGGCAGCGTAAGGGGCAGCCGGTGGTGCGCACGAAGACCATGGGATAGCCGGCCCAGGTCGATTCCCCTTGGATGGAGACGAAGATCTCGTTGATAGCCAGAGAGATCTCCGCGATGCCTCCGGCGATGGAGCGGACACTATTGCGGTCCGGCATAGTCTGTCGGATCGTCGATACCGGCTTGCTCGAAGCCCTGGCGCCGCAGAATACAGGCGTCGCAGAGGCCACAGGCCCGGCCGTCGGGGGCGGGATCATAGCAGGAATGGGTGAGGGCGAAATTCACGCCCAGCTCGACCCCTTTGCGGATGATCTCCGCCTTCGTCCAGTTGACCAGAGGCGCATGGATGCGAAATGTTGCGCCCTTCCCCGTGCCGGCGTTGGTGGCCAGGTTGGCCAGGTCTTCAAACGCCTTCAGGAACTCGGGGCGACAATCGGGATAGCCGGAGTAGTCCCTGGCGTTGGCACCGATGTAAATGTCCGTTAGATCGAGAACCTCGGCCCATGCAAGCGCCAGCGCCAGAAGAATGGTGTTGCGGCCCGGCACGTAGGTCGTCGGCACACTGCGGCCGATGGCGCCGGAACTCTCCGGGTGGGGCACCGGTATCGAGTCGGTCAGCGCTGAGCCGCCGAAAGCCCTCAAATCCACCCTGACTACGCGGTGGGCTACGGCGCCGAGATGCAGGGCAACGCGCCGGGCAGCGGCCAGCTCGACATGGTGGCGTTGACCATAATCCACGGTCAGGGCATGGCAATCTATCCCCCGCGCGGCTGCCAGTGCCAGCACGGTGGCAGAGTCCAAACCCCCGGACAACAGAACAACGGCGCCCTCCCGCCCTGCCATTCGTATCCGGCGGCTCTCTACTTCGGCGGCAGTTGAAAGCGAATCCTCGAAAGCAACACCTCCGGTGCGCCTCTGGGCCCTGCTAGCCCGCATTTCTCATCGCCCTCCTGCTGCGGGCGCGGCTAGGCCCCCCTAGGCGCGCGTCTTGTCGGCGCGGGACTGACCACGCCCTCGCGACGTAGCGCGATGAGCAATGCGGGCTAGTCGTTTTCATTTGGGTCGAGGAAGTAAAGAACCAAGTGCCTTTATCATACACCAGCGGAAGCCAAAAACTTCGCTGTCCGGTCACCGGCGCTAGCCCGAGCTTCTCAACGGGTCGTGAAGCGAGCGGGCGCAAGGGTCGCGAGGACAAGGCGCGCG
>JBHHYG010000052.1:0-13967 GCA_046757445.1 Acidobacteriota bacterium | reverse complement strand
GATACCTCGATGCAGGAACACTCTCTATTCCTGCTCCCTTACCTGTTTACGGGCAATCTCCATGGTTTGATCGACCGCCTCGGCAGAAGAGATGATGCCCCGCAATTGCAGCTTCATGTCATTGGGATTGCTAGCCGCTGCAAGTGCCTCATCGACGGTGATCAGGTCCTTCTTGTGGAGCCAGAGCAGAGATTGATCGAAGGTTTGCATACCGTACTGGCTAACACCCTGGGCTATGGCATCGCGGATCTCCGTCACCCGCTCACGGTCACGGATACACTCGCGGATGAACGTCGTCGACAGCATGATCTCGCAGGCCGGAACGCGGCCATCGCCGTCACGATGGCGCACCAGGCGCATGGAGACGACGGCACGCAACACCTCGGCCAATTGTGCCCTGATCTGGTTCTGTTGGTAAGGTGGGAAAACGGCGATGACTCGGTTAATCGTCTCTGGAGCATCCAGCGTGTGCAGCGTCGACAGCACCAGGTGGCCGGTCTCAGCGGCCACCAAGGCGGTTTCGATGGTCTCCTTGTCTCTCATCTCGCCCACCAGGATGATGTCGGGATCCTGACGCAGGGCCGCCCGTAACGCATCCGAGTAACTATGGGTGTCCTGCCCCAGCTCGCGCTGGGTGACCAGGCAGCGGCCGCCGGTGTGGAGGAACTCGATCGGATCCTCGATGGTCACGATATGCCGGGCTCGGTTCTTGTTGATGTGATCGAGAATGGCAGCCAGCGTTGTCGACTTGCCGCTCCCGGTCGTGCCTGTGGCCAGCACCAACCCACGCTCCGAGAGGGCGATATCTTCGATCACCGGCGGCAGATTCAGGTCGGCGATGGTACGCGTCTGGCCCGGAATTACCCGCAGCACGGCTCCTAGGACGCCTCTCTCGGTGAAGACGTTGCAGCGGAAGCGGCCGAGTGCATAGACGGCGTAGCTGGCATCGACTTCCTTGACCTCGTCGACCGACAGATGGTGGTCATCGAGAACCCGTTCAGCCACGGCACGCGTATCCGCAGCGGTCAGTGGCGAGTGTCCCTCCATGGCCCGCAAGACGCCATCGATGCGTAGGAAGGGTGGCGAGTCAACCTTCAGGTGTAGATCCGAAGCGCCGCGCGCAACGGCGTCGCCCAGAAGGGTATCCAGATCGATCGCGGCCATCAGGCAGCGCTCTCCGGCGCCGCCCGGACCATAGCTTCGGGGCTGGCAACGTAGACCGGAGTCAGCCAGCCATGATGATCTTCGGCGTGGCCTTCCACGAGAGCGAAAAAGTGCTCCTGCAGGGTGGCTGTCGTCGGGCCACGAATACCGTTACCCACAGGAATCTTGTCGATCGAGCGGACAGGGGTGATCTCCGCCGCCGTGCCGGTGAAGAATACCTCGTCAGCGATGTACAGCATCTCGCGGGGGATATCCCGCTCCGCGACGGTGTAGCCGAGCTCACGAGCCAGTGTGAGCACCGTTTGGCGGGTGATTCCCGGCAACACCGAGGCCGTTAACGGAGGTGTCACAATTGCTCCGTCGTGAACGATGAAGACGTTTTCACCGCTGCCTTCCGACACATAGCCCCGCGCATCCAGGGCAATGCCCTCGGCGTAGCCGTGCTCGATGGCCTGCATCTTGATGAGCTGGGCATTCATGTAGTTGGCGGCGCACTTCGCCAACGCCGGTAGCGTGTTCTGAGCCACCCGTTGCCAGGAAGAGACCATGACGTCGACGCCCTCTTCCAGAGCCTCGTCGCCCAGGTACTTGCCCCAGTCCCAAACCGCAATATAGGTCTCGACCGGGCACGGTAAAGGGTTGACGCCGAGGCTGTGGTAGCCGCGGAAGACGATCGGGCGGATATAGCAGGATTCCATCTCGTTGGCGCGAATGGTCTCCAGGCAACCCTCCTCCAGCTCCGAGGCGTCAAGGTCCAGGGGCATGCGATAGATCCGCGCCGAGTCGACGAGGCGCTTGATATGATCTTCCAGACGAAAGACCGCCGGACCTTCGGTGGTCTGATAGCAGCGGATGCCCTCGAACACCGCCGAGGCGTAGTGCAGAACGTGCGAGCAAACGTGTACCGTGGCGCTATCCCACGCGATGAGCTCACCGTTGTGCCATATTTTCGCTGAAGGTTTGAGACCGGCCATACTTTTCTCCCCGGCGGGCTAATAGCACTCCGTTCCATAACTACGGTGATCTTTGCGGATGGGTCTCGCGGGCGAGGTCATGGAACGAGGACTAAGGGTAATTCATGCAGTATATCATGCTGGGCGGGCACTCCCGGGGCCGCTCGAGGACCTTTAACAGGGTGCGGGGCCGGTATTTGAGCCCCACCCGCAGCTCTCACGCCATCGCCTTGCCTGCCGGCACGATCTTGCCCAAGGGCACGGAAGTTACCGCCCCGGTGGCGCTGGGAACATTCCCGGCGCGACCGTCCAGCGTCTCTCGTGCCAGTAAGGCAAAGGCCACCGCTTCCTTGGCATCCGCAGGAATGGAAGCGACCGCTTCCGCATCGATCACCGACGCCGGCGACAGGCTTCGGCTCAACGCACGCATCACCGCGAGGTTATGGACACCACCCCCGGAAACCACCAGATCATCGACCGGTTGCAAGGGAGCGATGTGGCGCTCGATCGCAGCCGCCACCGTACGAGCCGTCAACTCAGCCAGTGTACGGAGCAGGTCGGCCGTGGATAATCGCCGCGAGGCCTCCCAAGCTCGGCGGGCATAGCTTCCGAGGAAGATCGAGCTGTCGGCTGATTTGGGCGGTGGAAGCCGATAGAAGGGATGTTCCATGAGGGCTTCGAGCAATCCTGCATCCATGTCGCCCGTGAGCGCCAGGTTGCCGCCTTCATCGTACTCCCGCCGCGGCTGGCTCCGGCGCACGGCTGCGTCGAGCAGGATATTGCCCGGGCCGGTGTCGAAGGCAATCACGTCATCAAGATGGGCCGCCGGAGGCAGGCCGGTGACGTTGGCGATACCACCGAGGTTGAGGGCGACCCGGCCCCGCCGGGCATGGGTGTACAGTCGGTGGTCTAGCAGCGGCACCAGTGGCGCGCCTTGCCCGCCAGCTGCCATGTCCCGCGGGCGGAAGTCGCCCACCGTGGTGATGCCGGTCTGCTCGGCAATCACGCAGGTCTCGCCAACCTGCAGAGTAGCCCGGACCGGCCGTCCGCCCGCCAGGCGTGGACGCGGCAGGTGCACCAGGGTCTGTCCGTGCGAGCCGATGCAACGAACTTCAGCGGCCGCAACGTCGGCTTGTCGCAAGAGCGCCAGAGCCGCTTCGGCAAAGATCTCGCCAACCGAGACGTTGAGGCGCGCTACGGCGACACTGCTGCCGCGACGAGCACATGCAACCAACTCCCGCCGCAACCGTGGTGGATAGGGGAAGGCCTCAAACGCCAGCAGCTCGATCGTGCCCTCTCCACCCGGCCTACCGATAGATACTAACGCCGCGTCGACTCCGTCCATGGAGGTGCCCGACGACAACCCCAAGACCAGGTCGCTGCCGTTTGCGCGCTGTCGGCGACGATGGTAGCTTGGCTGCTCGGTCCGAAGCTCTCCGTGCTGCCCTTCTTCACGCCCCTCCCGGCCCGATTCCGAATACATCGTGGAATCCCTCGCTACCTGGTTTCAGGAGAACCTGCTGCCCTTTGGGAGCTTGGGCATTCTGCTGCTCGCCGCCCTCGACTCATCCTTCGTGCCCATGCCCCAGATCATCGACCTGGCGATCATGGCAGCCTGCGCCTTGAGTCCCCAACAGGCTTGGCCTTTCAGTATCGCTGCCATCCTCGGCTCAACTGTGGGCACCATGGTCATCTACAGCATCGCCCGTGGCGGACGCATGGCCTTCGAGATCAACAGCTCCCGTTTGGCCTGGGCGGAGGCTTTCTTGCAGCGTCGCGGTACCCTGGCAATGCTGATTGCGGCACTGCTGCCGGCGCCATTCCCCTTCAAGATTGTGGTCATCGCTGCCGGCTACTTGAAACAGCCGATCGGCTACACGGTCATCGGCGTCGTCCTCGGCCGCTCCCTGCGCTTTGGCAGCGAGGCCGCCTTGGCGGCAGTTTATGGTCGCACGATCATCGCCCACATCGTCGACAACGCGCCGCTGGCAGGGCTCGTCTTGGCGCTCGTATTCCTCATTGCCGGCACCGCCTACCACCGCTTCCGCAAACGTCATCCTACTCACCACCTTCGCCCTCGTCGGCCAGGTAATCCTGCCAACGGGCCAGGAGATTGAGAGCCTCGAGTGGTGATAGCTCAGCGATCGAAATCTCTCTCAGCTGCCGCAGCAGCGGGTGGTCCGGAGCCTGAAACAAGGCCAATTGCCGCGACTCCTGGGCACCGCTTCCCGGCGGCGCCCACGCCGGTCCGCCGGCCAGCGGGGGTTGGCCGGCCTCCAGTCGGGCGAGGATCTCCTCGGCCCGCCGCACCGCCTCGATGGGCAAACCGGCCAAGCGAGCCACGTGAATGCCGTAGGATCGATCGGCCGGCCCAGGCTCGACACGGTGCAGAAAGACAACCCCATCGCCAGTTTCCTGGGCGGCTACGTTGAGGTTCTCGACCCCGGGCAGCACCCCGTCCAGCGACGTCAACTCATGATAATGGGTAGCGAATAGGGTCCGGGCCGCGACTCTCATCTCCTGCTGCAGGTATTCCACCACCGCCCACGCCAGTGCCAGACCATCGTAGGTGCTGGTTCCCCTGCCGACCTCATCCAGGATCACCAAGCTGGAGGGAGTGGCATGGTGGAGAATATTGGCCGTCTCTTGCATCTCCACCAAGAAGGTCGAGGCACCACGCGCCAGGTTGTCGCTCGCACCCACGCGCGTGAAGATCCTGTCGACGACCCCCACGCTAGCGAACTCCGCAGGCACGAATCCTCCCATCTGCGCTAGCACAACGATGAGGGCAACTTGCCGCAAATATGTCGATTTACCGCCCATGTTCGGACCCGTCAGCAGCTGGATACGGTGTGCGCTGTCATCGAGGTATGTGTCGTTGGGAACGAAGCGCTGCCCGAGCTCCTGCAGCTCGACCACCGGATGTCGTCCCTGTCGGATCTCTATGGTCCTGCTATCGTCCACCTTCGGGCACACATAGTCATGCTGCGCCGCAACCTCCGCCAAGGCGGCAAGGGCATCGAGCTTGGCCACCGACGCAGCAGTCTTGTGCAGGCGCGGCGCCTCCGCTGCTACTGCTTCGCGCAGCCTCGTGAAGAGTTGGCACTCCATGGCGCCGATTTTTTCCTCGGCGGTCAACACTGTTTCCTCGAATTCCTTCAGCTCAGGTGTAACGAAACGCTCCGCATTGGTGAGCGTCTGCTTGCGCGTGTACTCCTCGGGCACCTTGGGGAGGTTTGGCTTCGATACCTCGATGTAGTAGCCGAATACCTTGTTGAACCCCACTTTGAGAGAGCCGATGCCGGTGCGCTGGCGCTCCCTGGATTGCAGGCCGGCGATAAATTGCTTGCCCTCTCGGCGTGCGCGGCGTAGGTGATCGAGCTCGTCGTTGAACCCCTCACGGATGATGCCGCCTTCCGCCAGCGTCGCCGGTGGCTCATCGGTGAGCTGCCTGGCGATGGTCGCAGCAACATCCTCGCAAGGATCCAGGCTGTCGATGAGCGCCACGGCAAGCTCGCCATCGATCAGCTCCGCAACCACCTGCCGGGCATCAGGAAGTACCTCCAGCGAGCTTCGCAGGGCCGCCAGATCGCGCGGCGTGGCGCTGCCCAGGGCCAGACGAGTCGCAAGCCTCTCGAGATCACGAACGCGCGCCAGAGCCGTGCGCAGGGCGGCCCTTCCCACGGGTTGATCCACCAGCTGGGCCACCACTCGCTGGCGAGCCTGAATGCGGCTTACGTCCCGCAAGGGCCACAGTAGCCACTGCCGCAACCGGCGGCCACCCATGGAGGTCACCGTTTGATCGATGACCTCCAGCAGGGTGCCCGAGCGGCTACGGTCCTGCCAAGATTCCACCAACTCCAAGGTTCTTCGTGTCGTCGCATCAAGCTGCAACGAGTCGCGTTCTCGATGACGGCGGATTGTCCGAATATGGCTCAGCGTCGTTCTTTGAGTCTCGGCGGCGTAACGGAGCAAAGCTCCAGCAGCGCCGATGGCCAACCGCTTCCTTGAGAGATCGTAGCCTGCCAGGGAGGTAACGCCGAAGTGGTCGCAAAGCCGAGCCTCGGCCTGCTCGGCTTCGAAGCTCCAGGGCGGCAATACGCTCCACGACCACGTTGCTTCGGCGCCAGGAAAGCTGTCGCAGGGTCTCAGCCAATCCGGGACATCCGCGCCTTCCGGGTGACACACTTCGCGCGGCGCCCAGCGCCCCAACTCCTCATTGGCCTGCGAGCGGCATTGCCGTCCGTTGAATTCGGCGGCGACAAACTCGCCCGTTGACAACTCCAGCGCCGCCAGACCAACGCTGTCGGCATCCTCCAACACCGCCACCAGGTAGTTGTTCTCCTTGCCATGCAGCAGATTGTCCTCGACAAGGGTGCCCGGCGTGATGACTCGCACGACTTGTCGCTCGAGAGTGCCCTTCGTGGTGGCCGGATCGCCCACCTGTTCAGCGATGGCTACCTTGCAACCAGCCTCGAGAAGACGGGCGACGTAGCCATCGGCGGCGTGGGCCGGCACACCGCACATCGGAGCCTCGGTGAGCTTGCCGCGATTGCGGGCGGTGAGGGTGATATCGAGAAGCGAGCTAGCGACCTCGGCATCCTCGAAGAACATCTCGTAGAAATCGCCCAGCCGGAAAAAGACGATGGCGTCACGGTGGTTCGCCTTGATGCGTCGATACTGCTGCATCATGGGAGTGAGGGGGTCAGATGTCACGTTCATGGGTGCGGTGCTGGATCCGTAAATAGAAGTCAGCGCCAGCAAGGTGTCGGGTGCCTCCCGACAAGCCAAGGTTAGCATGCGCCGGACAGGCCACAGGCCTTCGTTTATGATGCAGACATGGCCGAACCGCAACCCTGTAAGCAGCCACTGCTAATCGCCGTGGACGCGGCGATTAGCCCCGCAAGTACGTCCGTCCACCGCGGCGAAGAAGTTTGCGCCCTACGTACGGCGCCGGCCGACCAGCACACCGACGCCTGGCTGCAACCCGCCATCGACGAATGCCTCGGTCAACTCGGCATCGAGTTGCCAGAGATTGACGGCTTCGCCGTCACCGTTGGCCCGGGCAGGTTCACCGGCATACGCGTGGGCTTGGCAACATGTCTGGGGTTGGCCGCGCCCCGCTGCTTGCCCGTGATCGCCGTACTGACGCTGGAAGCGTTGGCGGACGTAGGACGTGCCCGAGCAACATGGGTTGTCCCCTGTCTGGATGCGCGACGCGGGCAGCTCTACGCCGCCGTCTATCACCTGCGAGATGCCCCGCTGCTGCCCCTGCGGCCGGTCGAGGAGCCGATTGTGTGCGATCTGCAGGGGTTGGCTCGCCTGTGCTCAAAAATCGGGGAACCATACCTGGTGATCGGCAGCGGATCGAAATGCCTGGTGGGAACTAGCAGTGTTGAACCTGCCGTTTTCTCCGCCAACCTGCAGACCGTGGAGGAAACCGGACCCTTGTCGGTACCTACAGGACAGCTGGCAGCTCGTTCCTGGTCGACCTCCGACCCGTCGACTTCGCGGCCGCCGACGCCCGTTTACCTACGTCCTCCGGACATCCACCCGCCCCGCAATCCGTTGGCACCAGGGCCCTGAAATCGCACTCCGGGCCGCTCGTTTGAGTGCTGTTCCAGTGCCGTGCTAGCATCGCACCTGGTCACCTGTCGACAACCTGCAACCGGAGGATCAGGGATGGAGCTGGCCGAACCCGAAATCCGCAACTTGCTTCTGGACAAAAGCGAGGAATTTCAGCACCTCAGCGCACGACACCGCGAGTTCGAATCTCGACTCGAGCAGTTGTCCAGAAAGCATCCGCCGTCCGAACAGGAGCGTCTGGAACAGATCGAACTGAAGAAGCGCAAGCTGCTGTTGAAGGACCGCATGGCGAGCATGATTCGGGAACACGCCCACGAGAACGAATTCGCCCCAGCTCACTGAGCCTTTCACGATCAGCAAGTCGTATCGAGGCCTTCAGACTCGCAGCCAGGGGACATAGCTGCAGGGCACGAGCCGGCGTCTATCAATAGGCTGAGCGTATGGAGATCCGATCCGAGGCTCTGCCTTATGTGCTTCCGCCAGCGCTTCTGGCGGCCGCGACAGCTTCAATAGGTGCTCCTTTCGCTGCCTTGGGAGCGCTCCTCGCGACCGTTGCCTTGGGCGCCTTTTTCCGCGACCCGGCCCGTTCCTGCGAAGCTCCTGCAGACGCCATTCTGGCCCCCGCCGATGGGGTGGTAGTGGCAGTAGAGCGGAGCCCTGCTGGGCTCGAGATCGCCGTTTTCCTCTCGGTACTCAACGTCCATGTGACCCGATCGCCGGTCGCCGGGAGGCTGATTGCCTGCCAACGATACACCGGCAACTACCAGCCAGCCTTTCGCCCGGCTGCAAGGCATAATGCCCGTTACGTGCTATCCGTCGACACGGTCTTTGGAAAGGTCGAGGTGGCCATGATTGCGGGAGCGGTCGCCCGCCGTATTCACACCTGGGTGAAGCCGCCCGAAACACTGTGTCGAGGCCAACGCATCGGCCTGATTCGCTTTGGCTCGCGCACCGAGGTGCTCCTGCCCCCTGACACCGAGGCGGCGGTCCTCGTCGGCGATCGAGTCCGCGCCGGCATGACGATTATCGCCCGCTCATCTGCAAGCCTGAATCCATCCGAATGATCAATCAGCCACGGCGACGGAAACAGCGGCAAAAATTTCAGCGTGGCATTTTTCTGCTACCGTCGGTGTTCACGGTCGGCAACCTCTTCTGCGGATATTACAGCTTGGTGGCCACCCTGCATGGCGACTACGCGGCGGCCGGGCTGGCGGTAGTGATCGCCATCTTTCTCGACGGATTGGACGGCCGCATAGCGCGCCTGACGAACAGCCAGACGGCTTTCGGCATGGCCTTCGATTCTCTGGCCGATGTCCTCACATTCGGGTTGGCACCAGCCGCCCTGATCTTCTCGTGGGGCCTGTGGGACCTGCATCGGCTGGGGTGGTTGACGTCATTCTTTTTCCTCAGCTGCGGGGCCACGCGTCTGGCTCGCTTCACTGTACAGACAGCTCACCATGACCGACGCTATTTCGTTGGCCTGCCAATCCCACCGGCAGCGGGTTTGCTTTGTTCCTTGCCTTTGTACTATCCGGTGCGGCTGCGCACCCTTACAGTTGCTTACCTGATGCTGGCCCTGGTTGTCATTCTCTCCTTCATGATGATTTCCAAGGTTCGCTACCGATCCTTCAAGGACATCGATCTGAAACGGCCGCAACGCTATTCGCTGGTCGCCTTGCTCGCCTTCATACTGTGGCTCATCGCCAATGCCCCGCGGCCGATGTTCCTCCTGATCGCCGCGATCTACGCTGCCTCGGGCCCGGCGGAGCGTCTGTGGCTCCAACTCGGCCGTCGTCGGGTGTCGGCACGTCGAGGGTCAATCGGCGTGAGTGTCAGGTCAGACCCAGGGGAGCAACCGTAACAGGGTGCGGAAGAACTCCGTTAAAGGACGAGCCGATGGCCATCGAGGCCCTGCTCGGCGAGCCAGATCCCGCATGTAGGGATCGTCCGAGGACAACAGCCGTTGCAGGGCGGCGCTGGCTGCCGGGCCTTCGAGCGTGGCCAGTGCTTCGGCGGCATTGCGTCGCAATTGCACATCGGCGCTGGCGTCCAGGGCCAAGTCGGCAAGCGGCGCTGCGGCCCGAGAATCCGCTAAGCGAGCCAGGGCCTGGGCGATCACCCCTCGTGTGCCGGGCTCCAGGTCGGAATCGATGAGCTGCTCGATGAGCAGCGGAACCGCCCGCGGATCCTGCAACTCGCCAAGGCTCTGGGCGGCGATAATCTTTTTCATCCTGTCTGCATCTTTCAGACGCTCCATGAATGTCTCACGCGCCGTCTCCGGATCGAGCCTGATAAGGCCCTCTGCGGCAGCTTCTTGAACCTTTCTGAAGGGATCATCGAGACCAACAACCATGGCCGCGATGTCTTCGGGATCACCGATCCGGGAGAGTGCATCGATCGCCCATTCCCGCACGGTTGCATCCTCGTGCTCGAGTGCCCGCCGCCAAACGTTAGCAGCGGAGTCGCTCAGCACCTGCTTCTCCTCCGTACGGTAGCGGGCTGTAGCTTGCCCGAACCGCTGTGCGGCAAGGTCATCGATAATCTGCTGCACCGCCGCCTGGGTCGGATCCGGCGTCCCGCAACCGAGAATCAGCGAAGGAAGCAACACCATCCCCGACCAGCGCCCGAGGGTCTGTATGGTCGCTGTCAGCATGTTCTACCCTTCCGAGATTGCATGATCGTATCCGGCGGTCACTTCGCCGCCATGGAGCGCAGCAACTCACCCTCGAGCAGCGACTCGTCGAGCCGACGAATGTCGCCGGCCAGAGGTCGATCGGCAGTAAGCGGCGCCACCATCTGATCCAGCCAATCAATCGCTCGACGCAGTTTCGGCGCCGGTAGCGCTGGTGCCTGAAGCTTCATCGCCTCACGGGCACACAGCAACTCGATCGCCAGAACCCGTCGGCAATTGGCCACCGCCTGCCAGGCCTTCCACCCGCCCCAGGCGCCCATGGAAACGTGATCTTCCTGGTCGGCAGAGGTAGGAATGTTATCTGTGCTCGCCGGAACGGCGAGACCACGGGACTCGCTGACCAGAGCGGCAGCCACCGTTTGGGTCATCAACAATCCGGAGCGCAGGCCGCCGTCGACAACCAAGAAGGCTGGTAGGCCGGAAAGGTTCGGGTTGACCATGCGGTTGATACGGCGCTCGCTGATCGATGCCAGGTCGCAGGCGGCAATGGCCAACCAGTCGAGCGCGAAGGCCACCGGTTGCCCATGAAAGTTGCCGCACGCGACCACACGCCCATCATCGAGAATAACAGGATTGTCGGTAACCGAGTTGATTTCAACCTCGAGGATTTCCCGAGCTACCCGGCATACGTCCCTGGAGGCACCATGCACTTGTGGCATACAGCGAAGCGAGTAAGCATCTTGCACCTTCTGTTGATCAGCACGGTCTGCCAGCTCACTACCCTCGAGCAGGGAGACAAGATGTTCAGCGGCGTCAATTTGTCCCTGGTGCGGCCGCAGTGCCGCGGCTACCGGATCGAAGGCGCTCACCTGACCAGCGAGCGCTTCGAGGCAGAGCGCACCAGCGATGTCGGCAACGACGCACAAATCCTCCAGCTCCCTGCAGGTCAACGTCCCGAGTGAAGTCATCAACTGTGTGCCGTTGAGCAGTGCCAGCCCCTCCTTGGCTTGCAGCCGAACGGGCTCCAAACCCGCCCTCTCGAGCGCCTGTGCACCCCCCACCAGTTCGCCTTCCACCCATGCTTTCCCTTCGCCGATGAGCAGCAGCGCCACGTGCGCCAGGGGCACCAGGTCACCGCTCGCACCTACCGAGCCCTGGCGCGGTACCAGCGGGAGGATATCGCGGCTCAGCAACTCCAGCAGGTGATCCACGAGCAGCGGCCGAACACCCGAGTTCCCGTGGCCCAAGACATTGGCACGCAGCAACATGAGAGGTCGCACAACCTGAGCGGGCAGGATCTCCCCCGTCCCCGCCGCATGGCTCCTGACCAAGTTCAGCTGCAGCTCGTGGAGTCGGTGGTGATCCACGCGTACGGAGGCGAAATGGCCAAAACCGGTATTGACGCCATATACAGTAGCGTCGGCCTCGATCAGTTCGAGAACCCGCTGGCGGCTTCGATCCATCCTCTGGCGGGCTTGTGGTGTCAAGGAGAACTCGATGATCCGGCGCCGCGCGACGTCTTCGACGTCGCTCAAAGTCAGCGACCGGCCGTCGATCTCGAGCACTCTATGGCTTCGCCCGCTCTGCTGCATGGTCGTTCCAAAACCCGGGATCCTTACGTTCCTACGGCACGGCCGAGGAGCAGAAGCGCGACGCCGAGAATCTGCGCCACAAGCCCCAAGAGGCGTACGGTTGCTGGCTCCAGCTCCTCGAGCAGACGCAACCCGCGAAGCGCCCCGCGCGGAAAAAGGAAATAAGGCAACCCCTCGATGATGAAGACCAAGCCCAACGCCATCAACAGGAGTCGCCAGTCCATCGTGGGGATGCTAGCACGCTTGCTGTGACGTCACTAGAAGCTATGACCCGGCCATTCCAGCGACATCTTGTCCCCCTCCAGCTCCTCCTGGTACGATGATTTCATTCTTGCTCAACTCTTTCCCGCTGGTTCGATATCGTGGTGCCCGGAGCATGTCTGCCCATGGCTAACGTGGCCTTAGTCGGTACCCAATGGGGTGACGAAGGTAAGGGCAAGGTCGTCGATTGGCTGACCGAGCATTTCGACGTCGTTGCTCGCTACCAAGGCGGCAACAACGCCGGGCATACTGTAATCATCGGTGGCCGGCAGCATGTTCTCCATCTGCTCCCCTCGGGAATCCTCCACCCCGACAAGAGCTGCGTTATCGGCAATGGCGTGGTGGTTGATCCCGAGGCCTTGTTCGAGGAGATCGAAGCGCTGGAAGCAGCAGGAATCGACATCGACGGTCGCCTGTTGTTGTCAGAACGCGCCCATTTGATCCTGCCATATCACCGCGGCATCGAGCTCGGCAGCGAAGAGCGACGAGGCGCGGACATGATCGGCACCACCAGCCGCGGCATCGGGCCCTGTTACGAGGACAAGATGGCGCGCTCCGGCATCCGTGTCATCGATTGCCTCGACCCCGATATCCTGGCCCGCAAGGTGATCGCCAACGTGGGCGTTGTCAACAAGATCCTCGAACATCTGTACGACCGACCACCCTTCGACGCCGACGAGATTATCGACGCTTACGCTGAGCACGGCAGGCGGCTGCGACCCTATGCCACTGACACCGCGATTTGGCTCAACCGGCGTATCGCGGCGGGCAAGAGCATACTGTTCGAAGGCGCACAGGGCACACACCTCGACGTCGATCACGGCACCTATCCTTTCGTCACTTCATCGAACGCCACAGTGGGAGGTGTATGCAGTGGACTCGGCATCGGACCGACTAGCGTGGACTCCGTGCTGGGAGTCGCCAAGGCCTACACAACCCGCGTCGGCGAAGGGCCCCTGCCGAGCCAGCTGGACGGCGATCTCGCTGAGCGGCTGCAGAGATCCGGCAGGGAATTTGGCGCCACCACCGGTCGTCCCCGCCGTTGTGGATGGTTCGACGCGGTGGCCGTGCGTTACGCCGCAATGGTGAATGGCTGCGACGCCCTGGTGCTGACCAAGCTCGATGTCCTCGATGGCATGGACAAGGTGGAGATCTGCATCGGCTACAGGGTCGATGGTGAGCAAGTAACAGAGATGACGGCGGAAACCTGGAAGCTGACTGATGCGGAACCGATCTGCGAGGAGATGCCGGGCTGGGCAGAGCCGACAAAGGGCACCCGGCGCTGGGAGGATCTGCCGGTGGAAGCCCGAAATTACGTTGCGCGTATCGGGGAGTTGGTGGGGTGCCCAGTCGGCCTGACCTCCACGGGTGCCGAACGGCATGCCATGCTGCGTAGACCCTCCAGCCCGATCGACCGCTGGCTGCCGCGGGCCGCCTGAGCGGGAAAGCCCATCGGTCATCCACAACCAATGGCGCAGGCGGGTTTCGGGGCCAAGCATCTGCCGGCATGACCCCAATCGAGGCCGGGCACTGACCCGCATACCTCAACGGCTTGCTGCTGCGGGCGCGGCAAAGGGCGCGCACGACTGCGTTGCTCCAGCGCCGGCCGCGGGCTACCCTGAAGCGGGCCGTTAGCTCAATTGGTAGAGCACCGGCCTTTTAAGCCAGCGCATCCGCATTTTCCAAACCCAGCAATGGCGAGGGGTTCCGCCGTTTCTCTTGCCAACACAGGCACTTACGGCTATACGCAGCATTACGCTGTATACTTAGCTTTAGACT
>JBHHYG010000051.1:0-14112 GCA_046757445.1 Acidobacteriota bacterium | reverse complement strand
CGGCAGGCCCTCGCGGCGGCGTCGGTCGAACAGCGCCGCCAGCTCTTTGGTATCGGTGACGGTGAAGTCGGGGGTTTCCAGAGGGTTGGCAGGATCCATGGCGGCAAACTCGCCACGACGGATCCGGACCGTCCACATGCCGAGCTGGTTGGCATCACGGATCTCACTGATGACGCGGTCACCGACACAAACGCAGCGGCCGGCCTCGAGGTGGAACCGCTCTAGAATCTCTCGAAAGACCGGTAGCTTCTCCTCCCCCGCTACCGAGTCGACCCAGCGAATCGCATCGAAGGCGTTCTGGAGCGCCAGGCGATCGACCTTGGCCCGCTGGGTGGCTGGATCGCCGGCGGTCACCAGGAACAGATAATGGCGCTGCCGCAGTTTCTCCAGCAGCCGGAGGATTCCCGGCAACGGCCGCAAATCCGGGACATTCCGAGAAAAGTAGGCCCGGCGGCCCGCCTCGACGATGGCCTGCCGATCACTGTCCGTGACCCGGAAGTGCTCGGCGGCACCGGCAAAGTAATTGCCGCCGCGGCCGGCGGAAGCCTGCTCCTTCAGGAACTCCAGCAGAGGGTCGAACTCGGCCACCATGCCCGCCTCGAGCATGCGGCCGGCGGCGTCTCTGAGCGCCGGCTCGATGAGCTGTCCGGCGGTATCGACCAGGGTGTCGTCGAGGTCGAAAAAGACGGCGCTGAGCTGCTTCGGATCGAAGGTCATCGGCTCGCATTGCCGGCCACGGCTGGAGCGCCGGCGTATCAAGATCTCGGTGAGGGTAACCGCACGATGCGGGCCGCCGGAGCCTGCGCGGCGAAGACATCGGCTAGGTGTGAGTGGCAGGTGAAGGCGAGCACCTGGTTTCCCTCGGCGGCATAGGAGCCCAACAATGCGGCGGTTCCCTCGGCCCGACGGTCGTCGAAGTTGACCAGAATGTCATCGGCCACCAGCGGCAGGGCCACCGCTTCTTCAGCATAGACGGCGGCGAGTGCCAGGCGCATGGCGAGGTAGAGTTGCTCGCTGGTGCCGCGGGAGAGTGCTTCCGGTCCCTTACGCTTGCCGCCTTTGGACTCCTCCACTTCCAGGCGAGCCTCTCCCAAGGGTGCTTGGACGCGGCCGTAGCGGCCCCCGGTCATGGCCTTGAAGTAACCGCTGGCGAGGCGCAGGACTTCGGGTTGGCGCTCCTTCTCGTAGACCTGCTTGGCTTGGTCGAAAAGGGCTGCAGTCACCGCGTAGCCGGCCCATTCTTCGATGGCCGCCAGCAGTGAGGCGCGTTTCTGTTCCCGCGCCTGCAGGAGCTCGGCGAGCTCGTCATTCCCTTCGAGATAGCTGATGCGCTCGCTGATGCCACCGAGCTGCTCGTTGACACCGTCGCGCTGCGCCTCAACCGCGGCGACAGCGATCTCTGCTTCCGCCACCTGTCGCTCGATCTGGTCCGGATCCAGCGTCTCGAGTCGTTGCCGCAGCGCCGCCGCTCCTTCCTCCCCGGCCACCGCACGCAACGCCGCTTGCGCCTGGGCGTACTGAGCCATCACCGTGCGCAGGCGGAGGCGAGGATCATCGGCCGCCTCGAGGTCGGCCTGCAGCGCCTCCAGGTGGCCGAGAAACGGCTCCACGGCCGACGCCGTGTCATCGAGGGGCAAACCCTCCCGTCCGAGACTCTCGAACAGGGCATTGACCCGTTCACAGGCTACGGCCAGCTCCTCGCTCGCCTTCTCGGCCGCTCGCGACGCCTCCCGGCCCTGCCGTTCCACCTCCTGCGCTTCACGGACGCGATCGAGCAGGTCGAGGGTGCCGTCGACGGTGAGGTCGATCTTCAAGGCTTGCTCCTCGAGCCATGCCTTCCACTGCTTCAGCACCTTGCCCAGCTCCTCCTCCGCTGCCCGGTGTTGTGACCAGAGGGTCGTTTCACGCTCGGCTGCGGCCAGCCGATCCTCGTGTAGTTGCAGCCGTCCTCGGCGGCGAAGCCAGAGCATGATGATGCCACTCACGGCGCCGCCGGCGGCGACGGCCGCCGTGGTGACCACGCGAGCCGCCGTCGGAGCCACCACAGCGCTGACGAAGGTCAGCGCGGCAGCCACCCCCCAGGTCATCATCACCGCCTCCCGGCTGATCGGATCATGCCGGCGAACGGCCTTCTCGTAGGCGTCGTGGGCATCCCCGGCTCGGGCCGCGATGGCCTCGATGTCGACGGTGGCCAGGTGCATCAGCTCGTCGTGTTGGCGGGCCGCCTCTCTGATCTCATGGCCGGTGCCAGTGCGGCGAATGCGCTCCAGGTTCCAGCCCTCACCCAGGTCCTGGAGATGAGTGGCGAGCACTGCGTTGGCCGAATCAGCCTCGGCGCCGTGCTTTTGCACGGCCGCCTTGAGCTCGCGTAGGCGGGGCGCGGCTGCCAGCAGGCTGCGGATGCGGCCGGCTTCCAGCAGTAGCGCTCGCTGTGAGGGTGCGAGGAGATCGGTATCATCTGCATGGGCGGTAGGGGTGCCGGCCGTCACTGCCGTGGCCGAGGGGCTTCCCGGGTCGCCCCCTTCCTTATCTCCAGGCGCTCCCTCACCGACCCGTTCCGACGGCACGCCGAGGGCGGCCAGCTTTTCTTCTGCGTCGAGCAGATCTTCGTAGTCTCGCCAGGCGCGCTGGGCCCGATGGCCGGCATCGAGCTGTACCTTTTTTTCGGCCAGCAGCAAATCGAGCTCAGCGAGCCTTTGGCGAAGTTCCTCACCTTGTCTCAACAGGGCGGCATGTTCCTCGGGCAGCTGTTGCAGCGGCTCGATGCAGCGCTGGTGCTCATGGATCTCGGCCAGCAACAGGGGGATCGTCTGCTTGCGGCCGCGGGGCAGGTAGAGTCTCGACAGTTCGGTCTGCAGTTGCTGGCGGAAGCCGATGGGGTCGTTGCCACTGCTGGCCATACCGGCACTGTAAATGTGGCCCGCCACCTCGTCTTTTTGCAGCGAATCGATCTTCTGCAGCTCGTTCAGCCCAAAGGCGAAGACGTTCTCGAACAGCACGTCGTTGGTATTGTGCAGCAGCTGCGCCAGCAGTCCCTCCGGCAAGGCGCTGCCGTCTTCGGCGGTGATCTGCAGGCAGCCCGGTGAGGTGCCATCATCGCTGCGCGTCAAGCGGAATGATGTGCCGTTGGCCTCGATGTCGATGTGGCCTCCATGCTTGCCGCCGCGTAGCGGCTCGTAGCGCTGCGGGTCAGAGCGGCGGCGGAAGCCGAACAGTACCGAGCGGACGAAGGCCATCAAGGTGGTCTTGCCGCCCTCGTTGGGGGCGACGAAGACATTCAGACCTGGGGCCAATTGCTCGAGGTCGAGGTTTCGCCAGATGCCGAAACCGTCGATTTGGATGCGGCGGAAGATCACCTCGATCTACTCCGCATCCACGCCCGCCAGCATGTCGACGGCCAGGGTTTCGGCCCGCCCGATCAGGCGGGGCCAGTCGAGCAAGGCCCAGGGATCGGTGTCGAAAGCGGCCCTGATGCGGCGCTCCTCGAGCAACTCACAGAGGGCGTCGCGCAGCGCCACGCTGATCCCGGGCTGCGGATGGGGGGAGGCGCGGCCGCCGATCTCCCTGGTGGGAGGAGCCGGGGGGCAGTCGCGGGCCTCCTGCGCTAGCCGCAAGAGGTCGCCGAGCAGGTCTTGTTGCTGGCGCAGCGCCTCGAGATCTCGGGCAGGGCGGGTGGCGAGGTCCAGACGCTCGAGCCATACGCTCCCCGCATCGGGCTCGGGGGCGTGCTCGGCGCGCAGCGCCTCGACCAGGTCATGAACGGTATCGCGGCGTCGAAGCTCGGCGTGCAGGGGTCCCTGGTCGGTCAGCGTCCAGCGCAGGATGTGGAGTCGCTCCGGTGCCTCGCTGGCGATCTCTCCGGCCAGCGCGCTGAAGGCGCCCATGAGGTCATCGAGTGAGACCAGGTTGTCGATCGGGGTGCGTCGTCGATGCCAGCGGACGGTGTCGGTCCAGACAGGCGTCAGGCTCACCGCGCCGCTCGCCGTGACATCCACCAGCGTTGCCCCGCGAGGGCCGGTTTCCTTGATGTGGAGTCCCTGGAGGTTGCCGGGGTAATGGATCACCGGTGCCCCGCCCTGTAGCGTCTCCCGCGTGTGCACGTGTCCGAGAGCCCAGTAATCGAACCGACGTGCCTGCAAGTCCGTCATCTTGCAAGGAGCATACGAGCCGTGGTCGGTGTGGTCGCCGACATTGGTGTGCAGCACGGCGATGGCGAAAGGACCTTGGGGTTGTCGAGGAAACTTCGTCACCAGGTTCTCCCTCACCTCGGGCTGGCTATAGGAGATGCCGTAAACGTGCGCCGCCACCGATCCCCCGGCGTGTAAGGGCACGGCCTCGACCTCGGTGCCGAAGAAACTTACCGACGAAGGGTAGCGGATGCTCGCCAGCCTGCCGCCCAGTGGATCGTGGTTGCCGGCAGCGATGAAGGTCGGGATATTCGCTGCATGGAGGCGCTCGAGCTGATCCCGAAGCTGGATCTGGGCACGCAGGTTGCGGTCGTCGGCGTCGAACAGGTCTCCGGCCACGAGCAGGGCGGCGACCTTCTGTTCCAGTGCCTTGCTGATGAGATGCTCGAGAGCGCTTGCCGGTGCATCGCGCAGGTGCTGGCTCATCGCCGGGGAGGTCTCGGCGAGCCCCCGGAAGGGTGCGCCCAGGTGAACGTCACCGCAGTGCAGGAAAGAGAACGGCTGCATTCGTCAGCACAGGGCTGCTAGTAGGCGCTGTCAGGACGATTCCTTCTTGTCCTGCCGGAGCTGCGATCGCTTCCGCCCGTGCCGGCGCCGAGCGTCCATCCGCTCGCGTACCCTGGGGCGGGTCTTGCCGTGTGTCCGGCGCCAGGTCTTGCCACGTCGGCTGCGTCGGTCGCCCTTTCCCACAATCCACTCCGCAAGGTTTCGATGCGCTCATGTGGATCGATCGACGTCGATCGTATCGCCTGCCCACACGAGGTTTCATACACGACAGCAGTGCCTAAGGAAAGATTCCGCGCTCCTCGTAGGCGGTTTGTAAGCGTTCCAAGGCTACCATATAGGTCGTGGTGCGTAGATCGACCTTCGTTTTCGCCGCCATTCGCTGGCTGGCCTCGTAGGCACGTAGGATACGTTTCTTCAGGCGTGCGTCCACTTCCTCCAGGTCCCGGTGCTGGTTGTTTCGGTTCCGGGTCCACTCGAAATGGGAGACGATGAGGCCGCCGGCGTTGGCCAGGATGTCGGGCAGGATGGTGGTGCCCTCTCCCACACCCGCAGCCGTGAGCCGTTGAGAAGTTCGGGCTAAAGACTGCGCCCGGCCCGTCGTCGCCCCGCCAGCACCGCAAGAATGTCGTCGACATCAACGCCGGCGGCACGGCAGGCGACCAGGGCGTGGTAGAGAAGGTCGGCGGCCTCGGCGGCGACCGCTGAGGGATCTGCTTCAGTGCAGGCCAGGGCCAGCTCGGCGGCCTCCTCGGCGAGCTTCTTGAGGCGCAGGTTGCGGTCCGCGAGAAGGCGCCGGGTGTAGCTGCCCGGCGCCGCTTCCGCTGGCCGTCTGTCAGGGCCCTCTGTGTTCCCGGCAGAGTTGGCGAAGGCGGCTGCCCGATCTTCGAGCACCGCGGCCAGGGCCACCAGCGTTGGATGGGCCTCGAAGCAGCTGCGGGCGCCGCTGTGGCAGGTGGGGCCGGCCGGCACTACCAGGGCGACGACGGCGTCACCATCACAGTCGGCGTGCAGAGACACCAGGGCCAGCGTATGGCCGCTGCTCTCGCCTTTGCGCCAGAGCCGCCCGCGACTGCGAGAGAAGAAGCAGACCTCGCCGCCGGCCAGCGTCCGCGCCAGCGCCTCGCGATCGGCGTAGCCGAGCATGAGGATCTCGCCGGTGTGAGCATGCTGGGCGATCAGCGGTACCAGTCCGCCGCCCTTGTTGAAGTCCAGCAGCTCGATCTGTGCCTGCCGGTCGATGATCAAGACTCTTTCCCCGCCGCTGGCGCCGCTTCGACGGCTGGCGTCTCGCGCTTTGCCCCCAGCAGCTCACGGACACCGCCAGCGAGGGCGGCGTTGGTGGAGATGGCATGGTCGCTCCGGTGGGTGGCCTGCCCCTTCCAGTCGGTGAAGACACCACCGGCCTCCTCGACCACCGGCCGTAGCGCTGCCGCATCCCATCTTGCCAGGATCGGATCGAGCATGGCCTCGGCCCGGCCGCTGGCGACCAGCGCATGGCCGTAGCAGTCACCCCAGGTGCGGACCATGGAGCACCGGCTGCGAAGTCGATTCCAGCCTGGCTCATGGCCGCGCCTCTCCAGCTCCTCGGCATCGGTGCAGAGGATGAGGGCATCATGCAGCCGCTCGACCTCCGAGACCCGGGCGGGCGCGCCGTTCCAGAGGCAGCCCTCACCGCGAGCGGCGGCCAGGGTCTCGTCCAGGGCGGGGAAATGGAGCACGCCGGCGACCACCTGGTCGCCCTCCTCCACCGCCACCAGCACCCCGTACAGAGGAACCCCCCGAACGTAGGAAGCGGTGCCGTCGATGGGATCGAGAATCCAGCGTCGCGGCGCTTCGGTACGACAGCTGCCGAGCTCCTCGCCGATGATCCCGTCGGCAGGGAAGCGGGCCTCGATGAGGTTCCGGGCCCATCTCTCGGCCTCGCGGTCGGCCACCGTCACCGGCGAGGTGTCGGGCTTGAGCTCGATGTCGACGCCGCTACGGAAGTGGGCCAGGGTGACCTCGCCGGTGCCCTCCGCCACCTCGACGGCGAAAGCCAGCAGGTCGCGCAGCGCCATACCACTCATGCCGCATCCCCGGCCGGTCGAACCGGTATGCCTTCGGCGGCGAGCAGCTGCTTGACCTCGGCGAGGCTGGCGCTGCCGTCGTGGAAGATGCTGGCGACCAGCGCCGCATCGGCACCGGCCACCAGGAATGCCTCGCGCAGATGTTGGGCGGAGCCGGCACCGCCGCTGGCGACCACCGGCACCGGTACCGCCTCCACGACCCGGCGGGTCAGGTCGAGATCGTAGCCCTGGCGGCGGCCGTCGCGGTGAATGGCGGTCAACAGGATCTCTCCGGCACCGCGGCCGGCACATTCCCGTGCCCACTCGACGGCATCGAGGTTGGTGGCGGTGCGACCCCCGTGTGTATAGACGCGATAACCGGAGGATGGGGCGGGGCTCCGGCGCCGATGGGCGGTCGGGCTGCCACCACCGCCTTCTTCGCGACGGGCGTCGATGCTGGCGACCACGCACTGGCTGCCGAATCGTGCCGCAGCCTCGGTCAGCAATCGGGGCTGGCGGGTGGCAGCGGTGTTGATGCTGATCTTGTCGGCACCGGCGCGCAGTGCCCGGTCGATATCCTCGAGGTCAGAGATGCCGCCGCCGACGGTCAGCGGCACGAACAGCCTTTCGGCGGCACCACGCACCACCTCGAGCAGGGTACGGCGCCCAGCTACCGAGGCCGAGATGTCGAGGAGAACGACTTCGTCGGCGCCAGCTTCCTGGTATCGGGCCGCCAGCTGCACCGGGTCGCCCACGCCTTGCAGGCGACGGAACTGGACGCCCTTGACGACCTCACCGTCGCGGACATCGAGGCAAACGAGGATACGCTTGCGCAGCACCGTCAATCCTCCAGCCGCTCGATCTGCACGGCGCCCTTGGTGCTGCACAGCGTGGCCGCGGGGACGATGACCTGGCGCAGGGCCAGGCCGAGGGCCTTGAAGGCCGCCTCGACGACGTGGTGGCGGTCCTCACCCCTGAGTACCCGCACGTGCAGGGTGAGTCCCCCGGCATCGGCGAGCGAGCGCAGGAAGTGATCGAACATGGGCCGGGGCAGGGGGCCTTGATAGTAGCGACGCCCGCCGGCGTCAAGGGTGACTTCCACCAGGGCATCATCCATGGGCACGACGGCGTGACCGAAGCGGCGACAGGTGTCGGGAATCGTCTCCTCAAAGGCGAGCCCCAGGGTGATGGCGACGTCCTCGATCAGGTGATGGCGCAGATCTCCCTGGGCCTTGACCTCGAGATCGAGGCCGCTGGTGCGGGCCAAGGTCTCGAGCATGTGATCGAGAAAGGGATCGGTGGTCTGCACCGCTGCCTTCCCATCGCCGCTTCGCAGGCTCACCACCACCTCTGTCTCGGCGGTTTTCCTTCGTATCTTGCTCATGAGCTGAACTCCCGGGCGACGCGGTCGGCTTCGACAGCACCGGTGTAAAGAGCCGTGCCGATGACGGCGCCAGCGACACCGCTGGACTGCAGGGCCCGCAGGTCTCGTATCGAGGTAATGCCGCCCGCTGCGATGAGGGGATGCCGGGTATCTCGTACCAGGGCGGCGAACCTGTCGGCATCGACGCCGTCGAGGCGGCCCTCGCGATCGACGTCGGTCACCAGGATCCCGGCCAACGGCACGGTCTCCAGTGCAGAGAGCTGATTCAGCGGCCGCAGGCCGGTCGTCGACCTCCAGCCGTCGCTGACTACCTCGTCGCCGCGCACGTCGACGGCCACCACGACGCGGCCACGATGCCGTTCGGCCAGCGCCAGCACCCAATCGTGATCGGCCAGCGCACGGGTACCGACGATGACCCTGCTGGCACCCGTCTGCAGCAACGCCGCTACTGTTCGCGCATCGCGAACGCCGCCGCCGACCTGAACCGGCACCCGGGCGCCGGCGATGATCCGCTCTACCTGCTTGCGGTTCGAGCCGTCGCCGAGGGCGGCGTCGAGATCGATCAGGTGCAGTGCACGGAACCCAGCCTCCACCCATCGCCGCGCTACCTGGGGAGGATCCGGCAGGCTCAGGCGCGTCTGCTGGGGCCGGCCGCCGATCAGCTGTACGACCCGGCCGCCGCGCAGGTCGATGGCTGCGTAGGCGATCATCGTGCCGCCTCGTGGAGGAAGTTTCGTAGGAGCTGGAGGCCGGCGGTGCCGCTCTTTTCGGGGTGGAACTGTACCCCCCAGGTACGGCATCGCCGTACCGCGGCCGCGAAGCGGTCCTGCCCGTAGGTTGTCCAGGCGATGACCTGCTCCGGCGCGGCGGGCTCGGCGACGAAGGTGTTGGCATAGTAGACGAGCGGCTCGTGGGTACTGCAAAAGAGCGGGTCGGGGCGGGTCTCGAGCGAGTTCCAGCCCATCTGCGGGAGGCGGTCGGCCCTCAGCCGCCGCACCCTGCCCTGGAACACCCCCAGCCCCCGGCCCGGCCCCTCGTCGCTGGCCTCGAAGAGTAGCTGCATGCCCAGGCATATGCCGAGGCAAGGGAGGCCGTCGATGAGCGCCTGCCGGAGCAAGGTGGCCGCTGGTGCCAGGCGTGCGGCGGCGGCGCCGAAAGCGCCGACGCCCGGCAACACCAGGGCATCAGCGCGGAGCGCCGCAGCCGGGTTGGCGTCGATCTGCACACGTCCACCACCCGCCTCCAGGCCCTTGGTGAGCGAGTGCAGGTTGCCGGTGCCGTAGTCGTACAGCGAAACGATCAATGCCCGGTCGCCAGAGACGCCGCCAGCAGCTCGCGGGTTGCTTCGAGGAAGCGCTCCATCAACGCCCACGGCCCGATGGTGACCCTGATGCAATCGCCCGTCTGGGGCAGCGAGGGGAAAGCCCGCACACCGATGCCGCGCTTGCGCAGCGCCGCGCAGAAGCCAGCGGCATCACCCCCCGGGGCGGGGAAGAGGAGAAAGTTGGTCGCCGAAGGCCAGCATCGCAGCCCCAGGGATTCGAGCCTCGCGGCCAGCCGCGAGCGGTTGCGCCGTACCCGGGTGACGACACCATCCACCCAATCCGTACCTCGCTCGACCGCGGCCATGGCCGCGGCCTCGGCAGCCGCGCTGAGCCGATACGGGCCACGCGACTTTTCCAACTCCAGGATCAGCCCGGCGGGGCCGACGGCATAACCGACCCGCAATCCCGCCAGGCCGTAGGCCTTCGACAGGGTCCGCACGATCACTACCCGCCCGGAGGCCGAAGCCCAGGCGACCAGGGATGCGCCGCTGAACTCGACGTAGGCCTCGTCGATCAACAGCAAGGCATCCGCATGGCGAGCGAGCTGCTCGATCGGTGCCTTCTCGAAGAGGGTCCCGGTGGGGTTGTTGGGTCGACAGATGTAGATGAGCCGTCCGGCGGCTGCCCGCAGTTCCTCGGCAGGGAGGCGGAAATCCGCGGCCAGGGGAACGGCCACGGGCGTGACCCCGTTCATGTGCGCGAAGGTCGGCAGCATCGAGAAGGTTGGCTCGATGTGCACTAGTCGCTCTCCCGGCTCACAGAAGGCGCGCACCGCAGAATCGATGATGTCGTCGGCGCCGCAGCCGGTGGCGATGTTGTCGGTCGAAACGCCAAGGTGCTTTGCCAGCACGCGTTTGAGCGGCTCGGAGTAGACGGCCGGATAGGAGCTCAGGGCCTCGGATCGCAACCGGCGCAGCGCCCTCGTGGCCACGGGCGGCGCACCGAACAGGTTGGTGTTGTCGGCGAGGTTGAGAAGGCGGGGGTCCTCTCCCGGGTCGTAAAGCTCGATCTGGGAGTAGCTCGGGCGCCGTGGTGAGAGAGGTGCGGGATGCGCCAGGCGGCCGCTGCCGTCGGAGTTCCTCGACTGCGCCCCGGTCGCGGCGGTCTCTGCCCCCCGCGGCGGGCGGGCAGCTCGCTGCCGGGCGGCCAGCGCGTGGGCGGGAAAGCCCTCGGCCTCGGCCAATCGAGCAGCCGGTGCCGCCAGCTGTGCGGCCGTCCGCGGCTGGATCTCCTGGTAGCTGCTCCAGCGTAGGAAATCGCTGCTCGACAGGCCGGAGGAGACACGCGCCCGCCCGCCCGTGGGCAGCACGTGGTTGGCACCGCTCAGGTAGTCGCCGAAGACCACCGAGCTGCCGTCTCCGAGGAAAACCGTTCCCGCGCAGCGTACCTGCTGCAGCGCCCGGCGAGGCTCGCGCACCAGCAGCAACAGGTGCTCCGGGGCGAAGTCGCGGGCAAACGCCAGGGCCGCCTGCAGGTCGGTGGCTGTCAACAGTCCACCTCGCGCGGCGAGGGCCGCTTCGATGACGGCGCCGCGCGGCTGTCGTTCGATGCTCGCTGGCAGGAGGCTGGCGACGGCACGCGCCAGCTTCTGATCGGTGCTGACGAGAACCGCGGGAGCCTGCCGGTCGTGCTCCGCCTGGGCGATCATCTCGACGGCGACGAGCTCCGCGTCGGCGCACTCATCGGCCACCACCAGCAGCTCCGAAGGGCCGGCCAAACAGTCGATGGCGACGGTTCCCGCCAGCTGCCGCTTGGCCTCGGTGACGTAGGAGTTGCCGGGACCCACCACCTTGTCGACGCGGGGCACCGATTCGGTGCCCAAGGCCATCGCCGCGACGGCGCCGGCGCCGCCGACGGCGAAGAGACGGTCGGCCCCCGCCAACTCGCAGGCGGCCAGCGCCAGCTCGGCCGGCCGGCCATCCTCTCGGGGCGGAGAGCAGACGATCACTTCCGCGACGCCGGCAACCTTGGCCGGCACCACGCACATCAACAGGCTGCTCGGGTAGGCCGCCTGCCCTCCGGGAGCATAGGCGCCGATGCAACGAAGGGGCTCGGGCCGTCGTCCGAGCCGCAAGCCGTCGCGCGGAGACCATTCCGTCGGGGTTGGCAGCTGCCGCTGGTGAAAGTCGGCGATGGCCGCGGCCGCCTGCCGCAGGGTTGCGCGCAACTCGTCATCGATGCCTGCCAGCGCTTGCCGCCATCTTTCTCGAGGCACCTCGAGCCGCTCGAGGCGAGCACCATCGAAGCGGCGAGCCATGTCGACGAGGGCCGCATCACCCTGGCGGCGAACTTTGTCGATGATCTTCGCCACCGCGCGGCGCAGGTCGGCGCCGGCTTCGTTGCGTCGCCAAAGCAGCCGGCGACGCTGCTCGATGCCCAGCTCCTCGAGCTGCCCCTCGGCGGCGAGACGCAACCGGCGGGCGGCCGTCGCGCGGCGCGACATCTTCGCGCTCGCCCCGAAACCCCTGTCGGCCTCGCCGCCGGTGCTCATGGCATCAGCCTCTCGATCTTGGTCACCAGGATGCCGCTAGCCCCGATGGCCTTGAGTCGGGCGATCACCCGGTAGATCTCTCGCCGGTCGACCACCGCATGGGCAGCGACCAGATCGGTGGAATCGGCGACGTCGACGATCGTCGGCCCCGACATGCCGGGCAGGATGGCGGCGACCTCGTCGAGGGCGCGGCGTGGCAGGTTGGCCATCAGGTAGCGCTTGTCCCGCGCCCGCAACACCGACTCGAGCGCCGCCACCAGCTCGCGCTGGCGCCGTGCCCGCGCATGGTTTTCAGGAAAATCCGCACGGCTGACAAGGACGGCGCTGGACTCGAGCACCGTCGCCACCTCCTTGAGGCCGTTGATCTTCAGGGTGGAGCCGGTGGAGACGAGATCGACAATGACCTCCGCCACCCCCAGATGAGGGGCGATCTCTGCCGCCCCCGATACGGGAACCAACCGGATTGGCTGCCCGGCGGCGGCGAAGAACTCCCGCGTCAGGTGCGGAAAGGAGGTGGCGACGCGGGTGCCTTCGTCGAGGTCTGTGATGGAGTCGATGTCGGAGTCCTCGCGTGCCGCCACCACTAGCCGGCAGCGGCCATAGTCGAGCTCCAGCAGCACCTGCAGGCGTCGGTCCGACTCGGCCACCATGTCGCGGCCGGTGATGCCGGCGTCGGCGGCGCCGTCGGCGACGAACTCCGGGATGTCGCGCGAGCGCAGGAACAGAGCCTGGAAATCATTGCCCAGCGCGGCTTGCAGGGCGCGATCGTCGCGGTCTTCGAGCTCGAGGCCGGCTCGCCGCAGCAGCTCCCTGGCGCCAGCCGCCAGTCGTCCTTTGTTAGGCAGTGCGATACGGTACATTCCTCGCTTCTCCAGACAAAAAAACCGCGGCCCGTCCCTTTCGGAACGGGCCGCGGCGAAGTGCGGTTTGTCTCGCTTCGCCCTACGGTGGCGCCAACTCGGTCCACCGCCGCAGCCCGTTCGGGCCGTGATGGTGGTGATGATGACGCTGTGCCGCTCGACGTTTGCTCATCGTGGAAGCCATCCTACAGGGCATCCCCGAGCAGGACAACCCCCGGGCGACGAGCGCAGCGAGCTGCCTCCCCGCGAGCCCTGCTACGCACCTCTCCCGGCGCTCGCCTGGCCGTCGACGACTATTTCAGCACGAACAGCTCCCGCTGCAGTAGAGGTAGCCTCTCGAAGGAGCGGCCGGCGGCGGATAGCGCCGCCTGCAGCGCGGCGGCGTGGCGCTTCCGAGTGACGATGGCGGCAGGCCGCACAGCGGCGGCGCTTCGCTCGACGGCCTCCTCCAGACTGGCGTCGGCCCAGGGCTCGTTGCCGGAGGTGGACAGCCTCTGGAGCCGGCCATCGAGATAGAATTGCAGGCCGTAGAGCTTCGACTCCTCGAACAGCGCTACGGGGGCCCCCGGTCCGGCCGCCCTCTCGATGCTCTCGAACAGGGGTCGCATGTCCTTGTCGGAGGGATAGAAGGGAGCGGCCCCCTTGAGGGTCAAGAGCACGAGGATCGAGAGCACGGCGATACGTTGGGGCCGCCGCCGGCCGGCCGGCCCAATCGCCGCCGCCAGCGCCAGGGCGATGGGTGCATAAAGCGGCAGGACGTACAGTGGCAGGCGACTGCGGGAGAGCGAGAAGACCAACAGCGGCAGCAATAGCCACAGAAGCAGCAGCGACCGCTTGCTGCCCGCCGCCAGCAGTTGTCGCCACAGGTGTCGAGGTCGCAAAAGGTGTTCCCGCCGCAGCAGCCGGATCCCGTCCGCCAGCCAGGCGCCCTGTCCCAGCAGCAGTACCGACAGGTAGATGGTGAGGGGCGCGTACCACTCGGGGTTGCGATGAAATGTCGCCGTCAGGTTGCGGGCCACCACCTCCTGGTCGATGAGATAGGCAAAGAGGCCGGGGTGCACGGCGATCTCGTAGCCATACCAGGACAGCCCGACCAGGCCGAAGGCGCCGACACCCAGGGGCGGGGCCAATCGGAAGGGTCTTCCGGCCCGCAGGTGGAAGAGCAGCAGAGGCAGGAGTGGAAGCATGGCCGGGATGCCCTTGGTGAAGAAGCCGAGGCCGAGACACAGCCACATGGCCCGCACCCACCAGCGTGCGCCTAGCCCGCATATCTCAACGGCTTGCTGCTGTGGGCGCGGCAAAGGGCGCGCTCG
>JBHHYG010000050.1:0-14244 GCA_046757445.1 Acidobacteriota bacterium | reverse complement strand
TGTCGAAATGCGGGCGGGCCCGAATTTCTCAACGGGTCGTGAAGCGAGCGGGCGCCACGAGATCGGCCTCAGGTACCCTCTTGCCAGCCGGACAGGTAAGCTTCCTGCTGCGGGCTGAGTAGGTCGATACCGACACCCATGCTCTCTATTTTCAAGCGAGCGATCTCACGATCGACCTCGGTGGGAACTTTGATCACTTCACGGGGCAATTTGCCGCCCTGCTTGACAATGTATTCACTTGCTAACGCCTGATTGGCAAACGACATATCCATCACCGAGGCCGGATGCCCCTCGGCAGCGGCCAGGTTGACGAGACGACCCTCAGCGAGTAGATGGATGCGGCGGCCGTCGGCTCGACGGAACTCCTCGACGTTGGGGCGCAGCGTGCGTCGCTCTTCCGCCAGACCTGCGAGAGCGGGGATGTCGATCTCAACGTTGAAATGGCCCGCATTGGCGATCAAGCACCCGTCTTTCATCACCTCGAAGTGCTCTCCACGGAGGACCGATTTATTGCCTGTGACGGTGACAAAAATATCGCCTACCCTGGCCGCTTCGATGGCGGGCATGACCCAGAAGCCATCCATCAAGGCCTCGAGGGCACGGATCGGATCGACCTCACAGACGATCACATGTGCTCCCATTCCCCGGGAACGCATGGCCAAGCCGCGACCGCACCAGCCATAGCCGAAAACCACGAACTTCTTACCGGCCAGCAAGATGTTGGTGGCGCGAACGATGCCGTCCAGTGTCGACTGTCCGGTGCCGTAACGGTTATCGAACAAGTGCTTGGTGTCAGCGTCGTTGACAGCGATGATCGGGAACTTCAGGACTCCATCGTTAGCCATGGCGCGAAGGCGGATGACCCCTGTAGTCGTCTCCTCGGTGCCGCCGATGATCTCATCGGCCTGCCCCTCGCGATGGGCATGGATGGTGGAGACCAAGTCAGCGCCGTCGTCCATGGTCAAGTTTGGATGATGATCGAGTGCGTCGTCGATGTGTGCGTAATACGTGTCGTTGTCCTCACCACGAATTGCGAGCACCGAGACCCCCTCCTCCGTCAGGGCCGCAGCCACATCATCTTGCGTGGAGAGCGGGTTGGAGGCGCACAGAACTACATCGGCTCCACCAGCCACCAAAGTCTGTACGAGGTTGGCAGTCTCGCAGGTAACGTGCAGACAGGCTGACATTCTCACCCCGTCCAGAGGGCGTTCCTTCTGGAAGCGCGCGCGGATCGCCGTTAGCACGGGCATTTCGCTGGCAGCCCATTCGATTCTTACTCCCCCAGCGGCCGCCAGTGCGGGATCGGCGATGTCGGCGGTGATGGTGCTCATTTCGCTGTTTCCTCCCCGGCATGTACCTTTTCGCGCACGAACTCCGGTACGTCCGCCTCCGAGAGCCCCAGGTCACGGCGCAGTGTTTCTGCTGCCCGCAGGTCCTCCCAGGTGAAGCCCGCTTCCTCACGCCCGAAATGACCGTAGCAGGCGGTCTGCTTGTAAATCGGGCGGCGCAAGTCCAGATACTCGATCATGCCCTTCGGCGTAAAATCAAAATGATCCGAGATCACCTCGATAATCCGCTCCTCGGAAACGCGTCCTGTGCCGTGCGTGTCCACCATGATCGACACAGGCTCGGCCACGCCGATCGCGTAGGCCATCTGGATTTCCAGGCGCGTAGCTACGCCCGCAGCAACGAGATTCTTGACGACGTGGCGAGCCATATAGGAGGCAGTACGATCGACCTTCGTACAGTCTTTGCCGGAGAAAGCGCCGCCGCCGTGACTGCCGACTCCTCCGTAGGTATCGACGATGATCTTGCGGCCAGTGAGTCCCGTATCTCCTTGCGGGCCACCTGTGACAAATCGACCGGTGGGATTGATATGGTAAACAGTTCCCTCGTCCCGCCACTCTGGCGGAACGACCTCATAAATAACCTTCTCGAGAATGTCTTCCTTGATGACGCTGTTCTTGACTAGCGGGCTGTGCTGGCAAGAAATCACCACTGTGCTGACCCGCAGCGGGCGGTCATCCTCATATTCAACCGTTACCTGCGATTTACCGTCGGGTCGAAGGTAATCGAGTACCTCATCCTTGCGCACGGCCGACAGCCGTCGGCAAAGACCATGCGCCAGTTGTAGAGGCAGTGGCATGAGCTCTGGTGTCTCGACAGTGGCGTAGCCGTACATGAAGCCTTGGTCTCCGGCGCCGCCGGGATCCACGCCGACGGCAATGTCCGGTGACTGCTCATCGATGCTGGTGATGACGCCACAGGTCTCGTAATCAAAGCCATACTTCGCCCGCGTGTATCCGACACCCCGGATCGTCTCTCGGACAATGCGCGGAATATCCACGTATTCGGTGGTGGTGATCTCGCCGGCAACTATCGCCAGCCCCGTGGTGACCATGCACTCGCAAGCCACACGGCCCATGGGATCCACTTCCATGATTGCATCCAAGACGGAATCCGAGACTTGGTCGGCAATCTTGTCAGGGTGCCCTTCGGTCACCGATTCCGAGGTAAGAAGATATTTCCCTTGCTTGGCCATCGAATGAACCTCCTCGACCGTGCGGTAGTCAGGCCATCCAGCGACTTCCGGAGCGGAGGGCGCTTGTAGCCATCTGCCGGCCGAGCAGCATGAACAGGAGGGATAGACATCACCGAGGCCCGGTAGGCTCCGTAGACAGTCGGGCACTGGTGAGCGAGGCGACCGTACCATGCGCCTTAGATGTAGTCAATTCGCCTCTAGCCCGGGTTTCTCATCGTTCTCCACCTTCCGGCGGGTCCTGCGACCCCGCGAGCCACTTCATGACCAGCTGCCGTTCCGCCTCCAGGCTCGTGGCACGGCCTTCGAGCCGGGCGGCGAGGAGAAAGTCCAACACCTTTCCAACCTGTGGGCCTTCACCTAGCCCCATCTGCAGTAGCTCTTGGCCCGTCAAGCGCGGCCGCAACCACTGGTAGGTCTCCAAATAGCCTCGTAGCGCTGCCACCAGCTCGCTTTCGTCGGCCTCCAAACAGGTAGCCAGCACAACCTGGAGCGCAGGGGCGGACAATGGCCTGAAGAGGCGTTCCACCGCCCCCGCAGTGGGTAAAGCTATGGATCGCACGCGCTTCCATGCGCGATAGACCTTCAGCCATGGCGCACCGGACTCGATGAGGGCACGACGCTCCGAGCGGCTCAACCGCAACCGCTTGACCAGGGCCCACCTCTGTTGCGGAGAGAGTTGCTCGGCACAGACCGCCAGAACCATTCCCCAATCCGCACCGCAAGCGCTCCGGGTGGCATCTTCGGTGTGCTGACGCTCTACTCTTCCGTACCAGGCCGCCACGTCCGCCAACGCTCGCAGACTCTTCTCGTCCGCACGGAGACGGGTGTGGATCGCTTCCAGCACCCCGTACCGGGCCAACAAGACTGGGCCTTCAACCGGAAACTCGGTGAAGAGATAGGCGATCTCACGCTGAATTCTGTTGCCGGAAACAGTATCGAGATAGCCTCCCGCGACTGCCTCCCGCAGCCATCGGTCTGTTTGCCGATCGAGACGGTAGTCCAGTCGCCGTGCAAAACGCAGGGCTCGTAAGATACGCGTGGCATCGTCCGCGAACGAGCGCCCATGCAGCGCTCGGATGACACCACCCTGTAGATCTTCGAGTCCATGGCAAGGATCGATGAGCTCCCCTCCATGGGTGGGGTCGAGAGAGATGGCCAGGGCGTTGATGGTGAAGTCACGTCGCAGAAGGTCGTCCTGCAAGCTTCCCGCAACAACCTGCGGAAGCTGACCGGGCCTCGGGTACGCTTCGCTGCGGGCTGTGGAAAGATCGATCCGGTACCCATCCTTGGTGTCGACCCGAGCGGTTTGGAAAGTGTGGTAGCGTGTCAGCTGGCCGCCGATCGCGCGCGCCAGCGCCTGTGCAACAGCCATTCCGTCGCCTTCTACGACAACGTCCAAATCAGCCTGCACACGCCCGAGCACCAAGTCGCGGGCCGTGCCGCCGACCAGGAAAGCGGCCTCACCGCGCTCGCTGGCAATGCGGCCACACAGCTCGACTAACTTTCTGGCCGGCGACGCAAGCCGTTGAAGAAGATCCGCCTCTTCCACCTTCACGCCCTGGGATGATAGCGATCGTATACCTGTCTCAGGCGGCGACGATCGACGTGGGTATAGATCTCGGTGGTGGCGATGCGTACATGGCCGAGCATCGCTTGCACTGCACGCAAGTCAGCATCCCCCTCCAGTAGGTGGGTAGCGAAAGAGTGTCGAAGTATGTGGGGGCTGACCCGCGCCGCCGAAATGCCGGCAGACCGTGCGTATTTCTTCAGGCACTTCGCGAACCATTGGCGGGTCATCGATCCTCCGCGCCGGGTTAGAAAAAGATGAGACTCACTGCGGCGCTGGCGGTAGTGGTCCCGTGGGCCGGCAAGGTAACGCTCGAGCCAGGCGCGCGCTTCACCCCCCAGCGGAACCAGTCGCTCCTTGCCTCCCTTGCCGCGGCAATGTACGAATCCCTCACCTAACTCGAGGTCGTTGCAGTGAAGCCCGACCAACTCCGATACTCTGAGACCGCTTCCATAGGCAAGCTCGAGCATGGCACGGTCTCGAATGCCAGCCGGGGTGGCAACGTCTGGCTGGCTCAACAACCCCTCCACCTCCCGCAGCGTCAAAGCCCTCGGTAGGGGCCGCGGTGGCTGTTTGGCCCTCACCAGTTCCGTCGGGTCGGATTGCGTCCTGCCAGCCGCAATGCAAAAGCGAAAAAAGCCCCTGAGCGATGACAAGCACCGTGCCACGGAGCGCTCGCCTAGCCCTCTGGCACGCTGTGCTTGGAGGAAAAGGCGCACCTCGGGAGCTCCGACTTCAAGGGGTGCGAGCTTCGCCCTGCCGCACCAGCGATCGTACTGCAACAGGTCGCTCGTATAGGAGGTCACGGTACTGTCGGCGAGCCCCCGCTCGGCCCGGAGATATTCAGTGTAGTCACTCAACCAGCCACCAAAGACGCCAGCTCCAGCCGTCCCTGCCTGATTCTTCCTAGCCCGCATATCTCATCGCGGTTCGTTGCAAGCCCGCATTCCTCATCGGCCGCTCTTGCGGTTTTGCCGTGAATCGAGAATCAGGGTCACTGGACCATCGTTGACCAACTCGACCTCCATGAAGGCAGCAAAGATCCCTTTTTCGACCTTCACCGGGCCCGCCCGCAGTCGCTCGATCAGGGCCTCGAATAGCTCCCGCGCCGGTTCTGGCGGCGCAGCCTTGATGAAGGATGGCCGCCGACCCTTGCGCGTGTCCCCGGCCAAGGTGAACTGAGATACCAGCAGTAAGCTACCATCGACATCTTCCACCGAACGGTTCATGCGGCCTTGCTCGTCGGCGAAGACCCGCAGATGCAACAATCGATCAGCAGTGAACTCGACGTCGGTCCGGGCGTCGTTTCGCATTACCGCCACGAGCACTAGCAGCCCCGCATCGATGGCGCCTATCGTACGCCCTTCGACACGCACCTCGGCCTTGCTGACTCGCTGCACCACACTGATCATCGCGATCGTCCTCGCCCATTGCCAGGGCTTGGGACCCTATCCTCGCTGCCGCTGCCACCCTTGCCGTGCAGCACCAACGAGCGCAACTCTGCCAGTTCCGGAGCTCGCAGCGCCGCCGCCGCCGCCAGATAGGTAAGAACACCTACGAGGATCACCGCTGCGAGGACCAACACCTCGGTGACCAGGCCAGCTCCGCTGGCCGGTTTCCACCATCCTGACAGCGCGCTCACCACCCACCCCATGACTGCAGCTGCCACCCCCAGACGTAGGAAACTGGTCGTCAGCCTCCAGAGCCCGACCCTGCCCAGTTTCCTCCGCAGCAGCACCAGTAGCAGCACCGTGTTGAGGTAGCCGGCCAAGGAGTTGGCCAAGGCAATGCCGACGTGGCCGAAGCGCTGCATGAGGATCAAGCAACCCACGACGTTGGCGACCATCGCCACCGCGGCAACGATTACCGGCGTCCGAGTATCTTTCAATGCGTAGAACGCCGGGGCGATAATCCGCACGGCCGCATAGCCGATCAATCCGCAACTGTAGCCCCATAGAGCCGCCGCTGTGAGGTCCGTCGATTGGCTGTTGAATAGACCCCTTTGGAAGAGAACGTCGACGATCTGGGAACGCAGCAAGATTAGCCCGACCGCCGCCGGCAGCGTGATCAGGGTGACCTGCCGGAGGGCGAAGTTCAGGGTCGAGACGAGCTGTTCGCGATCGCCACGTGCTGCCTGTCGGGACATCAAAGGTAACACTACGGTGGCGACGGAGATGGCGAAGACGCCGAGGGTCAGCTCGTTGAGGCGGCCAGCATAGTACAGACTCGATATGCTGCCGGTCCTGAGGAAGCTGGCCAGCAACTGCCCCACCAGCACGTTGATTTGAGTGATGCCTACACCGAACAGCCCCGGCACCATCAGCAGGCCAATCCTCCTCATCGCCGGATCGGACAGGCGAAGGTGCAACCGGAACCGCATGCCCAAGCGCCAGGAGAAAGGCACCAGGAAGAGCCATTGCAGAAAGCCACCGACAATCGCACCGGCCGCCAGCGCGTTGACGGAAGAGAGCGTCCCGCTCAGAGACAGTGCGCAAGCGATCAGCGCCAGATTGAAAAGCACCGGGGTAAAGGCCGGGGCTGCAAACCGATCGCGGGCATTGAGAATCGCCATCAAAGCTGCCGACAGCGAGATAAAGAGTAAATAGGGAAAGGTAATGCGGGCCAGGTGGGCGGTGAGGTCCCAGGCCCCTGCCCGAGCACCGAAGCCAGGTACCAGAACCGATCGCACCAGCCAGGGCGCCGCCGCGATGCCCAGCAACATCAAGCCGCTTGCGGCAACCAGGATCGCCGCATGGAAGCTGTCGGCGAGCTGCCAGATTCTGCGCTGGTCGCGACGCCTGGTTTCGTCCGCGAAGACCGGCACGAAGGCGGCTGAAACATTGCCCTCGCCCACCAGGCGGCGCAGCGTGTTCGGCAGGCGAAAGGCGGCCACCCAGGCGTCGGCGAGCATACCGGTGCCCAGGAGGTAGCCAATCACCATGTCTCGCAGGTAGCCAGAGAACCGCGAGAGGAGGGTGATCAGACCTACCGTGCCAGCCGAGCGCAGCACCGCACCGTGCTCGGTAACGTCGACCTCGGATTGACCCGCCGAGGCTCCCGTTTTATGCTCTTGATGCTCAAAGGAGTTCGTACGCATGCCGATCATTCGATCAGCCAAGAAGAGAATGCGTCAGAACGTCCGGCGCCGAGATCGCAATCGAACGCGTCGCTCGCATATGCGCACCGCCATACGGTCGTTTTTGGAGGCCCTCCAAGCGGGAGATGCCGAGGCAGCGCGCTCCCAGTGGAGGCACACGCAGGGGGTGATCGATCGTACCGCACGCCTCGGCGTGATTCATTCGAACACTGCGGCCCGCACCAAGTCCCGTCTGACACGCCGCCTTCGGCAACTCTCCTAGCCCGGATTTCTCACCAGCCTTCCACTGCGGTGGTGGGCCCTTGTGTGCTGCAGGTTAGGCAGCGCACACCTGCCGGCACAGGGCCTCCAGTACTCCCCTGCCAGGATTGCCTCGGCGCAGCTTGACAGCACTGTCTGCTTCCGCGCAGGCGACCAGTGCCATCGACAAGTCCTGGCCGCGGCTGCGCCGCGCCCTCTTCAGCATCTCTCGCCTCTGATTCCACCTGCCTCCTAGCTGCTGGAGCAGCTCGGGCTCCGGACAGCCCTTGCGAAAGAGATCCCGTGCGATGATCAGTTGCCGAACGATCCAGCTCACCATTGCCAACAACCGAACGGGCTCCTCGCCTTCATCCAGCAACTGGTTGAGGACGACGAGCGAGCGCTCGACGCTCCCCTGGGTGAGCCCATCGGTCAGCTCGAAGACGGAGTGCTGGCGACTCCGGCCGAGAAGCTTTTCGAAGTCTCTTCCCTCGATTGATCGGCGTTGTCCCAGATAGATCTCCGCCTTCTCTAACTCGTGATCAAATCGTTGCAAATCCGGTCCCGCCATCTCGACGAGATAGGTCACGGCCTCGGGTGTGATCTCGAGCTGGCGGGCGCGAGCTGCTTGCCCGATCCATTGCCTCACTTCAGCTTCCTTTTGAAGCGGCTCACAGTCGATCCTCGTTGCCAACTTGCAAAGCATCTTTGTGGCGGCCCGCCTGGCATCAACGGCGGTCGACTCCAAGAGCAAGCAAGTTGCCTTCACGGGAGCCTCGAGGTATGCCTGCAGGAGACGGGGTTCGGAGACCGATGTCGGATCAAAATCACTCACCCATACTACCCTCACCGGTCGATCGCAGACGGGCAAAAACAGTGGCAAGGATCGGGCAGTATCAAGAATCTCGGCCATCGGTATCCGCGATCCATCAAGGCGCTCGACTGCGAGTTCACCTTGGTCCCCGCTCTCGCTAGTCACCGCCGCGATGATCGCCTGCACTGCCTGGCGGCGCAGGTAGCTCTCCGCGCCGGCCACCAGGTAGACGGCGTCCACACGTCCACCAGAGAGGTCATGCTTGAGCCGGGCCAGGGAAATGCCGCGTGCTATCCGTGAACCGCCAGCACGTGGCAAATCAAAAACCCTCGAGGATAGAGGAGACGACTGAACGGGCGAACTCGGTGGCGATGGCGTCGATAGCCAGGATCTCTACATCGAAGAACTGACCTGGATCTCTCTCTAGTTCGTACTCGTCGCGGAAGAGGAACGAGCTGTTTGTGAACAGGACCTTGTTCTGAACCTGGTCAATGAAAGTGACGCTGGCGCGAACCGTTACTTGATAGTTCTGGGCTTGCTCGCGCGCTCCCAGCCCTACCGGCCGGACATCGAATCCGGTGATCTCGCCCCGCAACACCGCATCTGCTCCCTCCTCATCACCGGCCACGCGAAAATTTCCCCTGGAAACGAACTCGCGGGTCACTGCATCCGTCAAGCGGATCTCGACTTCGAACCTGGACGTCTTGTTGACCAAAGTCGGAATGGCCACGGTATGGATGTACTCAGGCAAGAAAGCGCCTCGGCCGACCAGCGAGTACCCACCGCACCCCCCCCAGGTCATGACGGCGGGCGCTACAAGAAATAGGAACACCAACAATGGGGATCGCCACCGCAGCTTTCTCATTTTTTGGTCACCAGGTTTATGATGCGCCCAGGCACAACAACGCTCCGTTCCAGTTTGCGTCCCTCGAGATGTTGGGCAACATTTGGTTCTTTCCGCGCTTCCTCGATCAGCTTGTCGCCGTCGGTCAGGCTCACCGGCACCTGGATCCGACCCCGTAGCTTGCCATCAACTTGCACGGCGAGCCTGACCTCTTCTTCGCGTAGCGCGCCCGGATCGTAGCCTGGCCACTGTTGCTCGCCCACATAGTTCTCATGTCCTAGTCTCTGCCAGAGTTCCTGGCTGATGTGTGGAGCAAACGGGGCGAGTAAGACCACCAAACGTTCGCAGGCGTCACGATACACCCAACGATGGTCGCCTGCCATGGCCACTGGCAATGCGCCGACGGCCGCGGAAGATTCGTTGAGCAACTCCATCAAGGCAGCGATAGCGGTATTGAAATGAAGTCTCTCACTGACCTCTTCGGTCACTCTGCGGGTCGTGTCGTGAGCCTTACGTCGCAGCCTGGCCAGGACTTCCGGGAGGCTATCGGCGCCGTCACCGGGGCCGCTGGCAACACCTTCCAGCCCTGGCAAGGACTCGGTCACCAGAAACCACAACCGGTTGAGGAAACGCGCACAGCCCTCGATGCCCCCCTCGTCCCACTCGAAGTCACGCTCCGGAGGGGCGGCAAAGAGAACGAATAGGCGCGTGGCATCGGCGCCATACCGGCGCACCATGTCGTCCGGATCAACGACGTTACCGCGCGACTTTGACATCGCGGAGCCGCCTTTCAAGACCATTCCCTGGGTAAGCAACCGGGCTGCCGGCTCATCCACCGCCAGCAGACCGCGCTCTGCAAGGACCTTACAGAAAAAGCGAAAGTAGAGCAGATGAAGCACCGCGTGGGTGATGCCGCCGATGTAAATGTCCACCGGCAACCAATATGCAGCCGTGGCCGGTGCGAACGGCTGGTCGTTGTCGTGCGGTGACAGATAGCGCAGGTAATACCAAGACGAATCCACGAAGGTGTCCATGGTGTCGGTCTCGCGCCGTGCTGCCGTTCCACAAGCTGGGCAACGCACGTTGACGAACGAATCCACTTTTGCCAGGGGAGAACCCTGAATGCCGGTGAAGTCGACCTCTTCTGGCAAGGTCACCGGCAGATCATCCTCGGGAACCGGCACGACGCCACAATCGGGGCAGTAGATGATGGGGATCGGCGTACCCCAGAACCGCTGTCGCGAGATACCCCAGTCCTTAAGCTTGTAGTCGAGGGCGGTATTGCCAAAACCTCTCGTTTCGGCTTCCGCAACCATGCGCTCACGAGCCTGTTCCGATGCCAGTCCGGCGTAAGGTCCGCATTCAGGCAGCAGGACTCCGTCGGCAGTGAACGCCTGCTCGAGGCGCGACGCATCGTCGATCCAGGCCGTCATTTCCCCATCGGTCGGTCGGATCACGGCACGAATCGGCAGGTCGTAGGCTCGGGCGAATTCGAAGTCGCGTTGATCGTGCGCCGGAACAGCCATGATCGCACCGGTGCCGAAATCCATGAGCACGAAGTTTGCGATCCACACGGGCAATCGTTCGCCATTGAAGGGGTTGATGGCCGTATGACCGGTGAAGACTCCCGCCCTGTCGATCATCTCTCCGCGGCGTTGACGGCGATTCATGCGTGCCAGTTGTTCGACGGCGCGGCGGAAATCGGCTTCATCCCGGTCGGTCTGGGGGCCGGGACCATGCTGCATCAGCTCCTGCACCCAGGGATGTTCGGGTGCCAAGACCAGGAACGTGGCGCCAAAGATGGTATCGAGGCGGGTGGTGAAGATCTCTAGCTGCTCATCTATCCCCTCGAGCTCGAAGGTTACCTTGGCGCCAACGCTGCGACCGATCCAGTTGCGCTGCATGGTCCGCACTCGCTCGGGCCAGCGCTCCATCGACTCCAACCCCACGAGTAGCTCTTCAGCGTAGGCGGTGATGCGAAAGAACCATTGAGCAAGACGGCGTTCCTCAACAGCACTGTCACAGCGCCAGCATGTGCCGTCTTCGACCTGCTCGTTCGCCAGTACCGTCTCGCAGGCAGGGCACCAGTTCACCGGGCCCTCTTTGCGATAGGCGAGGTTGCGATCGAGTAGCTGTAAGAAGAACCACTGATTCCAGCGGTAGTACTCGGGAGTGTGGCTGGCCACCTCTCGTGACCAATCGTAGGCGAAACCCATGCGTTGCAGTTGTAATCGCATGGTATTGATGTTCTGACGAGTCCATACCGCCGGGTGGATGTTTCTTTCCACCGCGGCGTTTTCAGCCGGTAGGCCGAACGAATCCCAACCCATCGGGTGCAAGACCTTGAAGCCGCACATGCTCCGATATCGCGCGATGACGTCGCCAATCGAGTAATTACGTACATGCCCCATGTGAAGCCGACCCGAGGGATAGGGCAACATCTCCAGGCAGTAGAACTTCAACCCCTCGAGGCTGTCGTCTATCCGATAGACTTTCTCCTCGGCCCACTTCTTCTGCCACTTCTCCTCGATGAAGGTGGGATCGTAGCTCATTTGCTCCTCAAGGCGAGCCATCTAGGGTCGTTCTAATGTTTGCAGCCGTCTTGCTCGCAGCAATCTTACAGCGCATACCATCCAGCACGCCGTTGATGAATTGCCCCGCCATCGGCTCACAATACCGCTTGCATAGCTCGATGGCTTCATCGATCACCACAGCCGCGGGAGTTTCCGCCTCGCAGAGCAGCTCGTAGCCGCCCAATCGAAGGATACTGCGCTCCACCCGGCCCATGCGCTCGAAGCGCCAGTGTTCCGCCTGTGCGCGAATCAGCGCGTCGATCTCCGGCAGGCGGCCGAGCGTTCCTCTCACTAGGTATTGGGCGAACTCTATGACCTTCGGCGTCGCCGGGTGTGCCTGCCAATATGCATGAAGCAAGGCATCGGCAGAAGCTCCCGTCATGTCCCACTGGTACAAGCATTGCAAGGCACACTCGCGAGCCCGTCGCCTGGCCATTTTGGAGTTACTCCTTATCCAACCTCTTGAAGCCATGAACCATCTCGATAGCGGCCACAGCAGCTTCCACTCCCTTGTTGCCCTTCGCTCCACCCGCCCTGGCCCGTGCTTGATCCAGGGTGTCACAGGTCAGCACACCGAAGGTCACGGGCAACCCTGTTTGTATCGCCACCCATTGGATACCCTGAGCAACGGCCGCACAGAGGTGATCGAAATGGGGCGTTTCACCTCGAACCAACGCTCCGACGCAGATGATCGCGTCGACATGCCCACCTCGTGCCAGCTTCGCTGCCATCATGGGCAGCTCGAACGCCCCCGGCACTTCGATCACCCGAGTGGCATCGTCTCCGACCCCATGCTTACCGAGAGTATCTAGCGCCCCGCTGAGCAAGCGCTCGGTCAGAGCGGGATTCGTACAGCTCCTTACCACGGCGAAGCGAAACCCCGCAGCGTCCGTAGCTGCTGACAACCTCCCCTTCCGCATTTGTGTCAATGTCTTGTCCGGCCCAACCGTCGCTGAAAGCGGTTGACCATCGCGTTGTGTTCTCTGAGCGTGCGAGAAAATGCGTGTGAGCCATCGTTACGCCCAACAAAGTAAAGGTAGTCTACAGCCGCCGGCGAGAGGGCGGCGTCGAGGCTGGCCTCGCCCGGGTTGGCGATCGGCCCCGGCGGGAGGCCTGGGTAGAGGTAAGTGTTGTAGGGAGAGTCGTGCGCGAAATCCGCACGCTGTATGTTGCGATCCGTGCGACCACTGAGCCGTAACGCATACAGCAGGGTAGGATCGCACTGTAGCAACATGCCGCGCTGCAAACGATTATGGTACACGGCCGCAACCAACGGCCGCTCGAAGGGCTGGGCGGCCTCTGTCTCGACCAACGAAGCAATGGTAACGATTTCCCGCACCCCCATCCCTTGCCGCCCGGCCTGGGCACGGCGGCGAGCAGTCCAGGCTCTACGAAACCGTTCCACCATCAAGCCGATGACCTCCGCCGCCGAGGCGCTGTGGGGCGCATAGTAGGTATCGGGGAACAGATAGCCTTCAAGATTCGAGGCCTGGGGATCGAGAGAAGCGATCAACTCCTTCTGTTCGGTAGCTACAAGGGCCTCCTCATAGCTTCCGAAACCGGCAGCCGCCAAGGTCTCAGCTACCTGCCAGTGGGTGGCTCCTTCCGGGATCGTCACCGGTTGCATGGCAACTCTCCCCTGCACCAGGATCTCGGCAACTTGGCGAACCGTGTAGGGTTCAGCGAATCGGTACTCTCCAGCATGGATGAAGCCCGCTCGACCGGTGAGCCGGAGCCACCACTGTAGAGCCCTCGCATCGCGCACCACCCCCGCCGCCGCAAGTCGAAGCGCAGTCTCTTTTCCCGACGAGCCCTTTGGAATCACGGTCGTTGCTGGGGTATCCCCATGCCCTAGGTAAGGGGTGTCGAGGAGCCTCTCCCCGGCACCCGCCGCCAGCCGCAGAGCCACGTACAGAAGAGCCGCTAGCAACGGCAGAACTGAGATTCTACGGCCCATGCTCAGCTCCCTTGCTGGCCGCTTTGGTCACCGAGGCTGCGGTGATCCAGAAAACTCTGCAGCACGAGTGCAGCAGCGATCCTATCGGTGATTCCCTTCCTGCGCTGTCGGCGAACGCCGGCTTCGACCAGTCTACGATTGGCCTCAACGCTGCTCAGGCGCTCATCCCATAGCACCACCTCGATCTTCAGCTCTACCTCGAGCCTCCTGGCAGAGCGTTTCACCTGGTTGGCTTCGGGGCCCAAACTGCCGTCGAGCCGCTTGGGTAATCCCAACACCAGCCCCTCTACACGATGGCGGTTCAGTACCTTGCGTATCTCTTCTACGGGCAGCTCACCGGCCGTGCCCACCTCGAGCGTGCAGTGCGGCTGGGCGATTATCTCAGCGGCATCGGAGAGGGCGACGCCGATACGACGCTCCCCCATATCCAGGCCCATCCAGATCATCGGATTGTTTCCCCACCCGACCGCTCAGCCCGTATCGCTCATCGGGCTAGGTCGCGAGGGCGTGGTCAGGTCCGCGCCAACAAGGCGAGCGCCAGAAGGCCTGCACAGGCGTATTTGACAATACGTCGAGCAGACCGAGCCAGCGCAACGCCGTCGACACGGGC
>JBHHYG010000049.1:0-14249 GCA_046757445.1 Acidobacteriota bacterium | reverse complement strand
AGGTTCGCGGTGACGCGACTGGCCTGATGGCACGCCAGGCTGATGGGGAGGAGCGGTCCCTCGAGGGTGACCCAGTAGCCGCCCTCGCCGCCCTGCAACGTCGCTTTCGCGCCGCGCCGCTGCCGGGAGCGCCGCCATTTGCCGGCGGTGCGGTCGGCTATGTGGGCTACGATGCCGTGCGCTGGGTGGAGAGGATCCCTGACTCCCATCCTTCCGGTGACGTTCCCTGGCTCTACCTGGCCTACTACGACAGCATCCTGGCCTTCGACCACCTACGCCACCGTGCCATCCTGGTGGCCAACGCCAGGATCGCCGATGCCGATGACCGCGCTGAGCTACGCCGAGCTCACGAGGCAGCGGTCGAGCGTCTGGAAGAGCTCGCCGCGGTGCTCGAGGGCGACGCCCCACAGGCTGCTCCCCTTGACCTGGCCAGCGCAACGCCGTCGACACGGGCCTGTCCGCGCCCGCAGCAGGAGGCCGACGCGGAATGCGGGCTAGCAGCGGGTGCCAACCGGCCCGGCCTGCGGGTTGAGGAATCCCTGGCCCGAGAGCCTTTCTGCGAGGCGGTCGGGTTGGCGAAGGAGCTGATCAGGGCCGGCGACGCCTTCCAGATCGTTTTGTCTCGTAGGCTGACCTGCCACACCGTCGCCTCTCCACTGAGCGTCTATCGAGCCCTGCGGGCCATCAATCCCTCGCCTTACATGTTTCTTCTCGACACCGGTGGGGGCCATGTCGTCGGTTCCTCGCCGGAGATGTTGGTGCGTGTTCAGGACGGGGAAATCGAGACCCGGCCCATCGCCGGCACGCGGCCTCGCGGCCGCGACGCCCGGGAGGACGCAGAACTCGAAAAGCAGCTGCGCGCCGACGAGAAGGAGCGAGCCGAGCACCTCATGCTCGTGGACCTCGGGCGCAACGACATCGGCAGGGTGGCAGCGTACGGTACCGTCGAGGTGCCGGAGTTCATGGGCGTGGAGCGCTACTCGCACGTCATGCATCTGGTTTCCAGCGTCCGCGGGCAGCTACGGCCCGAACTCACTGCCATCGAGGCGTTGTTCGCCACCTTCCCTGCCGGCACGGTGAGCGGTGCACCGAAGGTTCGCGCCATGGAGATCATCGACCAGCTCGAGCCGTGTTGCCGCGGCGTCTACGCCGGTGCCGTTCTCTACTCCGACTTTGCCGGCAACCTCGACTCCTGCATCGCCATCCGAACCGTCGTCATGCGCCAGGGTCAGGCTATCGTGCAGGCGGGGGCCGGTATCGTCGCCGACTCGCAGCCGCCACGAGAGTACGAGGAGACCGACCAGAAAGCCGCAGCCCCGCTGCAGGCGCTGGCCTGGGCGGAGGCCGCCGAGAGGGCGGCAGGGATGCGCGGCCTGCGGGCCCCGACCATCGAGACAATCAGATGATCTTGGTCGTCGACAACTACGACTCGTTCACCTACAACCTGGTGCAAGTGCTGGGAAGCCTGGGCGCCGAGGTCGAGGTTCGCCGCAACGATCAAGTCGACGCCGCCGCGGTGGCCTCGATGCAGCCTCGCGGCATCGTCCTCTCGCCCGGGCCCGGACGGCCCGAGGCAGCCGGTTGCTGTTGCCAGCTGATCCAGAAGCTCGGTGCCGCCGTGCCCATCCTCGGGGTTTGCCTCGGCCACCAGGCCGTCGCTGCGGCTCTCGGCGGCCGCGTCGGGTGCGCTCCGCAGGTGGTGCACGGCAAGACCGCGCGAGTCCACCACCATGGCCGGGGTCTTTTCGATGGCCTGCCGGAGCCGCTGGAGGCCACCCGCTACCACTCTCTGGTCGTGGAGCACCAGGCGCTTCCCGAATTCCTGGAGGTGAACGCCTGGACGGAGGATGGCCTGATCATGGGGGTGCGGCATCGTCAATGGCCCCTGCACGGGGTGCAGTTCCACCCCGAGTCGATTGCCACGCCCGAGGGCCCGGCGCTGCTCGGAAATTTTCTTGCCGGCTGCCAGGGCCAGGGAGGTTTGCCATGCTGAGGTCGGCCATCGGACGCGTCGTCGCCGGCGAGGACTTGAGCCGTGAGGAAGCCAGGTTGGCAGTGGAGAGCATCATGCGGGGCGAAGCGACACCGTCACAGATCGCTGGCCTGCTGGTGGCCTTGCGCATGAAGGGTGAGACCGTGGACGAGATCGTCGGCAGCGCTGAGGCCATGCGGGCAGCGGCTCTGCGCTTGCATGTGGCGGTGGACAATCTCGTCGATACTTGCGGTACCGGCGGCGACGGCGCTGGCACCTTCAACATCTCTACCACCGCTGCCTTCGTGGTTGCCGGGGCGGGCGTCCCAGTGGCCAAGCATGGCAATCGGGCAATCTCCAGCGCCTGCGGCAGTGCCGATGTGCTGGAGGCCTTGGGGGTTACCTTGTTGAGCGAGCCGGAACGTCTGGCGAGCTGCCTGGCGCAGGCCGGCATCGCATTTCTCTTCGCTCCTTTTCAGCATCCGGCGATGAAGCACGCCGTGGGACCGCGCCGGGAGCTGGCGATACGCACGATCTTCAACCTCCTTGGCCCCCTGACCAATCCGGCCGGCGCCCGCCGGCAGCTCGTGGGCGTCTACGACGGCGGGCTGGTTTCGACGCTGGCGGAAGTGCTCGGACGCCTCGGCTCTGAACGCGCCCTCGTCGTGCACGGCGCCGGCGGGCTCGATGAGCTGTCGACGCTCGGCCCCAGCCAGGTGGCCGAGTGGGATGGTGAAGGCGTGCGTGCCTACCAGATCGATCCGCAGCAACTCGGCCTGCCGGCTTCAGAGGCTGATCAGCTGCGGGGCGGTAGCAAGGAAGAAAACGCCGCTACCATTCGTGCCGTGCTGGAGGGCCGCGAGGGTCCGGCGCGGGATATTGTGGTGTTGAATGCCGCCGCAGCGATTTATGCCGGTGGCGGGGTAGATTCGATCGAGACCGGCCTCGATGTGGCGCGGGAGTCGATCGACAGCGGTGCGGCGGCAAACTGCCTGGCGGCGCTGGTGCGGCACACGGCGGCCGAGGAGAGCCGATGAGCTTGTTGCTGCAAGATCTTGTGGACGCGGCACGAGAGACCAGCGCCCGCCAGCGTGAGCTAACGCCGGAACCGCGCCTGCGGGCCGAAGCGGAGACCCGGGCCGCCGAGTCGGGCGGCGTCGGCCGATTCCGCACCGCCCTTCAGCGGCCAGGTATGGCAGTCATCGCCGAGGTCAAGGGTGCCAGCCCGCTGAGCGGTATCCTGTGCCAGAGCTTCGATCCCCTCGAGCTGGCCAGGGCCTATGCCGAGAGTGGAGCGGCAGCGATCTCGGTGCTCACCGAGGAAAAGTTCTTCGCCGGTGCCCTCCGCCATCTGGAGGCGGTCAGCGCGGCGGTTCCGTTGCCGACACTTCGGAAGGACTTCGTCGTCGAGCCCTATCAGATTTATCAGGCGGCGACGGCGGGCGCATCGGCGGTGCTACTGATATCCGATCTGCTGGCCGCGTCGCAGCTCCGGGAGCTGGTGGAGGTTGCGCATTCGGTGGGCCTTGATGCCCTCGTCGAGCTACATCGTCCCGCCTTGCTGGAGGCGTGCGTGGACGCCGGCAGCGGGTTGATCGGCGTCAACAACCGCAACCTCGATACCATGGACGTGGAGCTTGCCCATTCGCTGCGGCTCGCAATCCAGCTGCCCCGGGAGTTCGTGCGCGTCAGCGAGAGCGGTATCAGCACCGTTGCGGAGGTGCGGTTGCTGCGCCAGGCCGGCTACGACGCCGTGTTGGTGGGCACCGCGCTGGTGCGGGCTGAGGATCCGGGGGCCGTGCTGCGTGAGCTGGTCGAGGCATGAAAGCGTGTACTCCTGGGATAGCGGCAGCAGTCATACCGATGGATGGTAGAGACCACTGAGATGGGCATTCGCTGGAAGGTGTGTGGCATCACCAGCACCGCCGACGCGGCGGCGGCGGTTGCGGCAGGGGCCGACGCCCTGGGATTCATCTTTTATCCACCGAGCCCGCGCGCCGTCAGCCTGGCCGAGGCGATGCGGATCGTTGCCGGCCTTCCCGAAGGTGTCTGGCGCGTCGGCGTCTTCGTGGATGCCCTCGTCGAGGAAATGGCTGAGGCGGCAGATCGACTGGGGTTGGATTTCTTGCAGCTGTCCGGCGACGAGCCGCCGGAGCTGGCCAGCCAGCTGCCACGGCCGGCGTGGAAGGCGGTGCGCTTGCCGCCGCAGCCCTCGCCGGCCGATGCCGACGCCATGGCGACGACCTATCCGGACTGTACGTTGCTGCTGGATGCAGGAGCTGGTGGGCTATACGGTGGCACGGGGGAAAGCGTCGATTGGCAGCTGGCGGCACGAGTCGCGAGGCAGCGCCCGCTGGTTCTAGCAGGTGGCCTGCGCTTCGGCAACGTCGCAGAGGCGGTCACCAGGGTGCGACCCTGGGGTATCGATGTGGCCTCCGGCGTCGAGGCGGAGCCTGGCCGCAAGGACCCGCAAAAGCTGTCGCTTTTCGCCGCCGCGCTGGAGCCTTACAGATGACCGACCGGGGAGTGGGCCGTGAGTGAGCGCCGCCAGCTGGCGAGCTGGCCGGACGCCGCCGGCCGCTTCGGCCGCTTCGGTGGCCGTTTCGTGCCCGAGCCCCTGATGCCGGCGCTGGTGGAGCTGGAAGCAGCGCACGCCGCGGCGCAGAAAGATTCTGCCTTCGTGCAGCAGCTCGATGAGCTGCGTCGTACCTACGCCGGTCGACCCACTCCGCTCTATCGCGCCGACCGCCTGGCCGCCGATCTCGGCGTTGCCACTTTATGGTTGAAGCGCGAGGATCTCCTGCACACCGGCGCCCACAAGATCAATAACACGTTGGGCCAGGCACTGTTGGCACGACGCATGGGCAAACGCAGGGTCATCGCCGAGACCGGCGCCGGTCAGCATGGCGTTGCGACTGCAACTGTGGCCGCCAAGTTCGACCTCGACTGTACCGTCTATATGGGTGAGGAGGATATCCGTCGCCAGCGCCTGAATGTTTTTCGCATGCGGCTGCTCGGCGCCGAGGTCATTCCTGTTGCTTCCGGCAGTCGCACGCTCAAGGATGCGACCAACGAGGCGATCCGCGACTGGGTGACTAACGTCGAGACAACGTTCTATATCCTTGGCTCGGTGGTCGGCCCGCACCCCTACCCGGCGATGGTGCGTGACTTCCAGGCGGTGATTGGCCAAGAAGTACGGGGTCAACTCGAGGCCCTCGACGAATCCCCTCCCACCCTGTTGGCCGCCTGCGTTGGCGGGGGCAGCAACGCCATCGGTTTGTTCGCCGACTGGCTCGACGACGGGGTCGAGATGGTGGGGGTGGAGGCTGCGGGTCATGGCCTCGACAGCGGCGAGCATGCGGCTACGCTTTGCCGTGGCCGGGTGGGTGTGCTGCACGGGGCCCGCTCCTACCTGCTACAGGACGATGACGGGCAAGTAGAGTTGGCTCACTCGATCTCGGCCGGCCTGGATTATCCCGGTGTCGGTCCTCAGCATGCATACCTGAAAGAGAGCGGGCAGGTACGATATACGGCGGTGACCGATGTGCAAGCGGTGGAGGCCTTTCAGCTTCTGTCGCGGCGCGAGGGCATCATTCCCGCGCTCGAGAGCGCCCACGCCATTGCCGAGCTTTACCAGATGGCGAGGGCTGGCGAGCTCGACACCGAGGCCCGCATCATCGTCTGTCTCTCCGGCCGCGGTGACAAGGATGTCGAAACGGTAGCCGATTATCTGCACCAGCATGCCGACGAAGACCTGGGATGTGCCCCGGCCGTCGGCGGCGAATGTCAGGAGGCCACTTGATCTCTGAGGCTGCTCCGCGGCGGGGCTCGGCCAGCCGTCTGGCGACGGCCTTCGACGCCGCTGGCGCGGCTGGCAGGCCGCTGGTAATTCCCTTCGTCACCGCCGGCTATCCGGAGGCGGCATCAACGGTGCCGGTGGTGCGGGCGCTGGCCGGGGCCGGCGCTGATCTGGTCGAGATCGGCATCCCCTTTTCGGATCCTCTCGCCGACGGGCCGACGATCCAGCGCTCGAGCCGGCAGGCACTGCGAGGCGGCATGTCGGTTGCCGGAGTTCTGGAGATCGTCGGCTGCTTGCGCCAAGATGGTGCAGCCATCGAGCTGCCCGTCGTGCTCATGGGCTACAGCAATCCGCTGTTCGCCTATGGGCTCGAGGGCTTTCTGGATGATGCTGCGGCGGCCGGCGCCGACGGCATGATCGTTGCCGACCTGCCGCCCGAGGAGGCGGGGGAGTACCTCGCCGGGTGTCGGGCACTCGGGCTCTCGGCCACCTTCCTGGTGGCGCCGAACGCACCCGACGAACGTATCCGGGTCGTCGATGATTCCTCCACGCACTTCTCCTACTGTGTCACGGTTACCGGTATCACGGGGGCGCGCGACAGCATCGAGGATCGCACCCTCGACTTTCTCGCCCGCATGAGGTCAGTGGCCCGCAAGCCGTTCGTGGTGGGGTTCGGTGTCAAGGAGCCCGAGCACGTCCGCAGGCTCGGGCCGCACGCCGACGGGGTGGTGATCGGCAGCGCGCTGATCGACGCGCTGGCGGCGGCCGAGAATCCCGCCAGCGCAGCTGCGGCGCTGATCTCGCCGCTCCGCGCTGCCGCCGACCAGGTTGCCGCGGGCAACGCAACACGGGAGGGGCGAAGGTGAGCGACGATCGTGAAGGTGTCCGGGCAGAGATCGAAGCGGCCCGCCGGACGATTGACGACCTGGATGAGCAGATCGTCCGATTGTTGAGTTGTCGCGCCGCGCGGGTGCAACAAATTGGCCGTGCCAAGCGACGGCTGGGAGAGTCGATCTATCAGCCGGAACGCGAGGAGAAGATCTTCAAACGAGTGATCGCCGCCAATGACGGTCCGCTCGATGATAACGCCCTTCGGCGCTTGTTCGAACGCATCCTCGATGAGGCGCGCCGCTTGGAGCGCTTCACCTATGACAGCGACGAAGCGGAATGAAAGAGTAACGACGGCCCTGGTCCGAGGGCTGGGAGGAAACGGGATGGTCATCGTCATGCACCAGGGGGCCAGCGAGCCCCAGATTGAACGCGTCATCGAGCGGCTGACGACACTCGGCTTCGACGCCCACCGCTCGACCGGCAGCCAGCGCACCGTCGTCGGGGCGGTGGGTGGCAACGTCGAGGCGGTCGACCCCAGAGAGCTCGAGGTGCTCGAAGGGGTCAAGGAGGTGCTGCGGATCACCAAGCCCTACAAGCTGGTCTCGAGGTCCTTTCAGAGCGAGAATACGGTGGTGCCGGTGAACGGGGGTGGCGTGGGCGGCAATCCCGTCGTCGTCATGGCCGGCCCCTGTGCTATCGAGAGCGAGGAGCAGATTCACGCCATCGCCGGCATCGTAGCGGCAGCCGGTGCCAAAGTTCTGCGTGGCGGCGCCTTCAAGCCGCGTACCTCCCCTTACTCCTTCCAGGGGTTGGGCGGAGAGGGTCTCTGCTTTCTGCGCGATGCCGCCGACGCCCATGGCCTGGCGACCATCTCTGAGGTCATGGAGATTTCGCAGGTGAATTTGATGACCGAATACGTCGATATCTTCCAGGTCGGCGCCCGTAACATGCAGAACTTCGCCCTGCTGAAGGCGCTCGGACGCGTCGACAAGCCGGTGATGGTGAAGAGAGGATTCTCTGCCACCATCGAGGAATGGCTGATGTCGGCCGAGTACATCCTCGCCGGCGGCAACCGCCACGTCATGCTCTGCGAGCGGGGCATCCGTACTTTCGAGAGCTACCTGCGCAACACCTTCGACATATCGGCGATCCCGGTGGTGCACAAGCTGTCGCACCTGCCGGTGGTTGCCGATCCCAGCCACGCCACCGGCATTCGCGACAAGGTCGTGCCCATGGCCCGGGCGGCCGTCGCCGCCGGCGCCGACGGCATCATGGTGGAAGTGCACAACCATCCGGAAGCGGCCATGTCCGACGGTCCGCAGTCGCTGTTTCCGGAGCAGTTCGAGGAGCTGATGTCACAGCTCCGCCAGATTGCCCCGGCGCTGGGCCGCGACATTGCCTGACAATCTGTCAGCGCGACGCTGCTGACCGGGTCAAGCTGCTTGATTTCACCCTGACCCCTCGATAGCCTCGCCTCCGGCGTAGTTGTGCGACGACATCGGGCAATGGCGGCGCCCGCGGACGCTGATAGCGAGAGGGACCCTGTGCTGGCGACGGACGAACAAGGCATCCGAGTACGCTCTCCGGCGGCAGCTGCGGTCGTTTCCACTGCAGCCGCAGCGGCATTCGCGGCGTTCATCTTCGTTGCCGGCCAGGTGCGCATCCCGCTTCCCTGGACGCCGGTGCCGATCACCCTGCAAACGCTGGTTGTATTCCTGGGTGCGGCCTGGCTGGGAAGCGCCAGGGGCGTGGGGGGGCCGCTGCTTTTCGCCGCCGCTGCGGCCGTGGGGTTGCCGGTTCTCTCCGGCTTCCGAGGCGGCTTCGTGGCGCTGACCGGCCCCACAGGTGGCTACGTCTTCGGCTGGCTGCTGGCCGCCTATCTTCTGGGGCGTTGCCTCGGGGGCAGGCCGACCTCGACCGTTCGCCTCGTGGCGCTCATGGTGGCTGCTTCGTCGCTGGTCTTTGGCTGCGGCCTGCTGCACCTGACCCTGTTGCTGAGAGTGCCGTTGGATCAGGCCCTGTGGATGGGGCTGTGGCCCTTTCTTCCGGGCGACACGCTCAAGCTGGTGCTGGGTGTAGCCATCTATCGTCGCTGGCCCGGCCTGCTGAGCACGCCTTGAAGCTCCACGAGTTCCAGTCCAAGGCGCTGTTGCGCCAGCAAGGCATCCGTGTGCCTTCGGGAGCGGTTGCCGACTCGCCTGCCGCCGCACGAACCATCGCCGAGAGCCTGGCCGAGGAGGGGACCGTGCGCTTTGCCGTCAAGGCCCAGGTGCATGCGGGCGGACGCGGCAAGGGCGGTGGCATCAAGCTGGCCGACAGCCCGGAAGAGGTCGAGCTGCACGCCGCGACGATGCTGGGCAGCTCGTTGGTGACGCCTCAGACCGGGCCCGGCGGCGTGCAGGTACGTCGCTTGCTGGTGGAGGCCGCGGCGCAAATCGCAAACGAGATCTACGTCGGCATCACCCTCGACCGCAGCCGCCGTTGCCCGGTGGTCATTGCCTCGTCGGAAGGCGGAATGGAGATCGAAGAGGTGGCCGCCGAGCGCCCCGAGGCGATTCACCGGGAGTGGATCGCACCAGGATGGGGACTACAGTCGTTTCAGGCGCGGCGCCTCGTCTACCGGCTCAGCCTGACCGGCAAGCCGCACCGTTCTGCCTCAACGGCCATCGAGCAACTTGCCTGGCTGTACGAAGATCTCGATGCCTCGTTGGCGGAGATCAACCCGATGGTGGTCACTGTTGCCGATGAGGTGATTGCCCTCGACGCCAAGATCGACATCGACGACAACGTGCTGTTCCGGCGTTCCGATCTCCAGGAGCTACGGGATCGCAGCGAGGACGATCCCCTCGAGGTCGAGGCGAGCAAGCACAACCTCTCGTATATTGCCCTCGACGGCACGGTCGGCTGCATGGTCAACGGTGCCGGCTTGGCGATGGCAACCATGGACGAGATCCTCCTTGCCGGTGGGCAGCCCGCCAATTTCCTGGACGTCGGTGGTGGAGCCTCGGTCGAGCGTGTCGCCAGCGCTTTTCGCATCCTGATGCGGGCGCCGCGCCTGTCTGCCGTGCTGATCAACATCTTCGGCGGCATCGTCCGCTGCGAGCGGGTTGCCAAGGGGATCATCGAGGCGCTCGACGCGGTCGAGGTCAGCGTACCGGTGGTCGTGCGCCTGCAGGGCACCAACGCAGCGGAAGGCAGGAAGCTGCTCGAGGACTCGTCTCTGGACTTCATGGTCGCAGAGACCCTAAGGGAGGCAGCCGAGAAAGCAGTGGTGGCAGCCATCGGAGCGGGCGGGCCAGGCAATCGCCACCCGGCGTCGAGCGAGGAGGTTGGCTCATGAGCATCCTGGTTGACGCTGGCAGCCGTCTGGTGGTGCAGGGCATTACCGGTTCGGAAGGATCCTTCCATACCCGTCAATGTAGAGAGTACGGCACTCAGGTGGTGGCGGGGGTAGTGCCGGGCAAGGGGGGGATGCTCTTCGATGACGAGGTGCCGATCTTTCACACCATGAAAGAAGCCGTAGAGGTGACCGGGGCCGATGTGTCGTTGGTGTTCGTGCCGCCACCGTTCGCGGCCGACGCCGTCAAGGAGGCCGCCGACGCTGGCCTGCGGCTGGCGATTACCATTACCGAAGGAATACCGACCCTCGACATGGTCGATGTCGTCGCTTATTGCAACGATCGTGGAACTCGCATCATCGGGCCCAACTGTCCCGGGGTCATCTCGCCCGGGAAGTGCAAGGTCGGGATCATGCCCGGCTTCGTCCACAAGCAAGGTTCGGTGGGGGTGATATCGCGCAGCGGCACGCTCACCTACGAGGCGGTGGATCAGCTCACTCGGTTGGGTCTGGGGCAGTCTACCTGCATCGGTATCGGCGGTGATCCGGTGATCGGCACGACTTTCAGCGATTGCCTGGAGATGTTCGCAGAGGATGAGGAGACCACGGCGGTGGTGTTGATCGGGGAGATCGGCGGCACCGGTGAGGAGGAGGCAGCAGCCTACATCGGAGAGGACTATCCATTACCGGTGGTCGCTTTTATTGCCGGCAGCACGGCGCCGCCAGGCAAGCGCATGGGTCACGCCGGCGCCATCATCGCCGGCGGCAAAGGAACGGCGGCCGAGAAGATGAAGGCGCTCGCGGATGCGGGTGTGAATGTTGTCGAGAGCCCGTCGCTCATCGGCCACACGATGAGCGAGATGGTGGGTCAGGGGTGAGTAAATCTAGCAACCGCAAGCGGAAGAAAGAGGCGCGGGGCGGCACTGACTCCCGAGCCGGCCACGCCTGGCAGTTCGCTACTCGTGCCGCCCACGTCGGCAGCAAGGTTGATCTTTCCGCCGGTACCCCCACATCCACTCCCATCGTCGCTAGCTCTGCGTTCGAGCAGCCGGGTGCAGCTGCCATCGACGAGGTGTTTGGCGGCGATCGGCGCGGTTATGTCTATGGTCGCTACCATAATCCCACCGTCGATGCGCTCGAGAGGGCGATCGCCGATCTCGAGGGAAGCGAGGCAACCGTAGCTTACTCCTCGGGCATGGCTGCCATCGCCGGCGCCTTCGCAGCGCTCGACTTGCCCCGCGGCGCCAAGGTGATGGCCGCCAGGGATCTGTACGGCACCACCATCGCCTGGCTGGAGGACGCGGCGAGCAAGAACGATTGGGAGCTGGTCTACGTCGATTGTTCGGATCGCCCTTTCGCCACCAGCGCCATACGCAAGGAGAAACCGGCGGTGGTCTATGCCGAGACCCTCTCCAACCCCCTGGTGCGGGTCGTCGATCTGGACGCTCTGGGTCCCGCCTGCCGTGACACCGGCGTGGCACTGGTCGTCGACGCCACCTTCACTCCGCCATCGCTGTTGCGGCCGCTGGAGCACAACGCCGCCTTGGTGCTGCATTCGGCCACCAAGTATCTAGGAGGTCACGGCGATCTCATCGGTGGGGTACTGTCGGGTTCCGCCGATCTGATCGAGTGCGCCCGTGCCCGTCGCCGACTCGACGGTACTATCGTCGATCCATTTACCGCCTGGCTGATTCTCCGGGGCCTGCGAACCCTGTCGCTACGAGTGGTTCGTCAGTGCGCCAACGCCCGGCTGGTGGCAGCTCACCTCAACACTCACCACCAGATCGAGAAGGTTCACTACCCCGGCCTCGGCCATCGGGATACGCCGCGTGAAAAGCAACTGCTGGAGCGTCTCTTCCCGCACGGTGATTACGGTGCCATGCTCGCCTTCGAGATCAGCCATGCCACTGCCAGTACCCCCCGTCTCTTTCTCGATGCCCTGCAGCTTTGGGGGAGGGCCACCACCCTGGGCGACCTTGGCAGCCAGGCATTGGTGCCGGTCATGACCTCGCACCGGCACTTGGCACCGGAACGGCGCGACTACATGGGCATCACCGATGGCCTGGTGCGACTTTCAGTCGGTATCGAGGACGCCGCGGACCTGATCGAGGATCTCGACCAAGCGCTGGCAGCCTGCGACTAACAGCCCGAACTTCTCAACGGATCGTGAAGCGAGCGCGCCCTTTGCCGCGCCCGCAGCAGCAAACCGTTGAGATATGCGGGCTAGGGCCGCGGTTCCTCGAACGGCAGGTCCACCACCATCGGATGGTGGTCAGAGAGTTGCAAGCCGGCGTTTAACTCGCTCAGAGTGCGGCCGAAGTGCGGAGCGAAGCGGTAACTTGCCTGCCGGTTTTTGGGTTCGTCGGTATAGGGTTTGACGAAAATCCAATCGAGCTTTCGCCGTCCCAGCGGTCCCCACGCCCACGGCGATTCGCTGGTGGGAGCAAAGCCAGTTCCATTGCGCTGGTTCGAGTTGGCGAGGGTTCGCGTCGTCTGGTTCAACGACCGTTCCGGATCGCCGCGGAAGTCGAAGCTGCGACCGTCTAGAAATCGAAACTTCTCCAGCGTGTCGAAAAGCTTTCTCTCCTCGTTCGAGCTACGGAGCCCACGACATGTGGGATCTCGCTCGACGTCCCAATTCCGCGGCGCGCCTTGCAGGAAATCATTGATTCCACCCAGGTATGGAAGTACGAGGTGACCGACCCAGCTCCAGAAGTTGCTGCTGGCGCACAATCGCAGCAGTGCTCGGTGCATTGCCCCCCCGCGAGTCTGATCCCTTCCCGAGGTGTTCAAATCACCGGCCAGGATGACCGGGTGGCCAACGGCGTGGATGTGCTCCAGGATCTCGCCGAGTTGGCGGCGACGCACGAGCGGAGAGGCACGATTTTCGAGGTGTGTGGCCACCAGTGTGACCACGCGGTCCGGTAATTCCTCGGTGTCGAGCTCGACGATCAAGGCCATCCGTCCACCGCGACGTAGCTGGCGAAAGGAGAGGGCGTGAAGGAGAGGCGGCGGGAACCGTTCGCCGTCATCGTGGGGTCGAAGAAAGGAAAAGACTTGTTTCTCCTGCGCGTACCAATCGTATCCCTGGCATTGGAATCGCAGGATGTCGGCCCGGCGGATCGGATAACGGCTGAGGATGGCGTTGCCGTGTAACCCCCGGCAGATTGGCCGGGCGGCTCCACACACTACCTCGCCCGCGGACGGATTGCTCCCTCCCTGAGGTGCTGGTGTAGCCGCCGGCAACAGCTCAGAGAGTTGCTCGAGCGGATCGACCTCGACGAACTCCACGCCGAAGGCATAGTTCATGCCCAGCGCCTCGGCCAGATCCTTGACCACGTGCCTGTAGCCCGAGCGGCGTAGGCCGAGGTCGGCCTCGTTGAGGACCAGCACATCGACATTCCGGAGGCACTCGAGAGCGTTGACCGCTTGCTCGTATCTCTTCTTCGACGGCCGAGACTGCGCTATCTGCCAGCGCTTCATGAACGCGTCGGGGGCCCTGAATGCCAGCAAGATGTCATCGAGCTTGCTGCCCTGAGCGATGTTCCAGAAGAGCACTCGCAGGTAGGGACCGAGCCTTTCGCAGGACGACCTCCTGGGCCTGTGGCCGTGCCGATGCGCTCGGTTGCTGAGGAAAGGTGTGGAGAGCAGCAGCTCCAGCTTCTGTTGCACCCTGGTGGGCAACGAGCCCACCCTGCCCAGCAGGGTCAGCTCTTCCTCATCGAGGCACTCGGGGGACCTGCTCTCGACCAGCTTCTGGCCGTCGACGGCTCCGGTCGGCATCGAGCTTGCCTACCAATCACTGGATGCTTCGCACAGATACAGGTCATTGTCGTCAGGATCCCCGAAGAAGGCCAGCTGAATCTCACCCTCGGCATCGGCCTGGACCGGGCCACGAAACCGGACGCCCCGTTCCTTCAGCGAAGCGACCACCTCGTCGATCGGTTCGGTGACGTTGAATCCCACCGAGATCGAGCCGCTCTTGCCCGCCTGTGGACTGTGCTCTGAAACCGGGTGTAGCCCCAAGACCAGGCCGTTGCCGGCGTCGATCGACGCAAAGTGACCCTGGGCTCGAAAAAGGATCCGCAGCCCCAGCGTTTGGGAGTAAAAGTCCACCGCTCTGTCCATGTCGGAAACATAGATCGTCGCCATCCCGCCCTTGATCATTTCCCCTCGCTCCTTCCTCGCCGTCACCATCCCGAGCGCTCTGCCTACCTTGCCAGCCTATACGCCTCGTTCTCTGACCATCAAGCGTTAGCCCGCATATCTCAACGGCTTGTTGCTGCGGGCGCGGCAAAGGGCACGCTCGC
>JBHHYG010000048.1:0-14284 GCA_046757445.1 Acidobacteriota bacterium | reverse complement strand
TTTCCTACTCGGAGGTTACGCCATTTCTATTTCCACAGGACGCGGGACGGATCCAAATCGCCGCGTTGAATGAGCTGACAAGTCTGTCTCTCCAGCTCTTCGAATTCGTCTTCTGAACAGGAAGGGACACTGGTTGGGACCGAACGACGAGGATGCAAGCTACTTCTCTCCCTAATGCCAAACTCGTGACGGTCCCCAATTCACTTTCCATTTCGCCGCTAGGCGATGCTTGGCGTCAAGGGCCGAGAGACGAACATTGTGCGGTCGCGTCCGGGGGCTTACTCGTGCACGTGGGGCCTGTGGCCTGGAGCACAGTAACTGTGGCTCCGACTACCTCGCCGCACGCATCGGCGGCTGCATCCCTGTCCTTGTCGCTTGCTGGGACATCCGCCGTCGCTCCCGCAGGATTGGTCACCTTCTTCTGCCCCCCAACCGAGCCCGTAACGAACTGCAGGAACGCTACCCCTCGTGCTCCAGCCCGCCTCATGAGTCGACGGTACGAGGGCACTATTACGTATCTAGGCCGCCGGCGACCCAGCCCTCACCAGTCAGCTCCCCTTTGTGAACCGGCCGAGCCTCGATAGGTGTTTGCTGCAGGCACGGCCTGCACCCGTCACGGAAATGAAGATGGAATCCGCCAGAGGATCAAGCTGCGACTACGGGATGATCGAGATGGCGGCTAGCGTAGGCGAGGCACGCCTTGACGTCCTCAGCTTCCAGATCCGGCATCTCGTCAAGCACTTGTTGTTGCGTCAGCCCGGCGGCGAGCAGGTCGAGAACGTCGATGACGCGGATACGCATCCCCCGGACGCACGGACGCCCGCCGCATTGCTTGGGGTTAACTGTGATGCGGTCGAGAAGCTCGCTCATCTCCGGCACTCTTGGAACCTGGGCAAACAGCCTAACACGCTTCTGACCTGCGCCACATTACGACTCAGTGCTTCAGCTGCGAGGGCGCAGCCGGAGTCGTGCAGGCTAACTCCAGAGGATCTTCACGTCGTAGGGCTCGAGCCGGGGGTCGTGGGTGACCAGCGTCAGCTTCTCGGCGGTGGCCTGAGCGACCAGCATGCGATCGAAAGGGTCTCCGTGATGCTGGGGTAGCTCGGCAACGAGTTGGCAGTGAGAAAAAGCGATCGGTAACTTCTCGAAGCCGCTTGCGAGAACTCCCGATTCCAGGGTGTCGGGTAGCTCGAGTCTCCCCAGCGATGCTTTGATAGCGGCTTCCCACGCCGAAGCGACGCTCACGAAAACGACATCCGCCGTGGCGATGGCGTCACGAACTTCGGCCTTGATGCGGGCAGGCTCTCCACGCCACCAGAGAAAGACGTGGGTGTCGAGAAGGAGCCTGGCCCGCATTTCTCAACGGCTCGCGGCTGCGCGTACGCAATGGCGCGCGATCACTGCGTTGCGCTTGGCTCGAGGGCTCGACGTACTGCACGAGTACGCCTGTGCCCTCGAACCGGCGCGCGCCTTGTCCTCACGGCCCTTGCGCCCGCTCGCTTCACGACCCGTTGAGAAATGCGGGCTAGTTGGCGGCTTCAAGAGCGTCCTTCGAAGGCTGTCTGGATATCCTCGGGTAAGGGTTCGTCGAAGTCTTCGGAAATCCAGATCCGGCCTTCCCACCCACCAGGTTGCCGAGGCTGGCTGGGCTTGGGAAGGGGCACCAGCTTGGCCAGAGGTTTGCCGGACTTGGCGATGATGATCTCCTCTCCAGCGGCGGCGCGGTCAACGAGGCGAGAGAGCGCCGTCTTGGCCTCGTATAAGTTGTAGACGGTCTCGGCCATGGCACTCTCCACTTGGTCAACCTTGACCAGGTTAGTTTACCCTTGAGCCCGCCGCAAGGCCCAACTCGAGGATCCTCGTCTCGTTCCGCCGCGGAGCCTGTCAACGATTTTGAGACAGCCCGGGTCAAGTAATTAAAGAAGTTTCCGTCGCTCTGGCTTCCTGATTCCGGTGGGTTGATCCAGACCGCTTCCGGCAGCGTCGAGGGGCGTACATGCCGCAAACGATGCGTCCTTGATGCCTGATACCACCTGTAATAGATTCTATTACAGGGGTTCAGCCATGCGAGAGACGATCACCATCAGCCTTCCCGAGGAGCTCAAGCGCGAACTCGACTCCGTGGTCGCGAAGGAAGGAGTCACCCGCAGTGATCTGGTCCGCGAATCGCTGCGTAGCTTGCTGGCCATCCGCAGGTTCCGGCAGTTGCGCCTGAAGCTCACGGCGAAAGCAAAGGCCCAGGGGATCTACACCGATCGGGACGTGTTCGACCGAGTCTCTTGAAGGTTCTGCTGGATACGAACGTTCTGATCGCCGCGTTCATCGCGCACGGCTCCTGCCACGAGCTGCTCGAGCACTGTTTTCACCATCACCAGATTCTCACAACGAACGACCTCCTGAAGGAATTCGAGGGGACGCTGTCGCGCAAGTTTCACTTCACAAGAGCCGAGGTTCGCGAGGCCATGCAGGTGCTTGGATGGATGCTCCGGACCGTCGAACCCCAACCTCTCGAGGCCGCCGTATGCCGTGACCCGGACGACGACCGTGTGCTGGCCGCAGCCGTTGGCGGCGGTGCCGCCTGCATCGTCACGGGCGACCAGGACCTTCTTGTCCTCGAGAAGTACCGAGGCATCGCCATCCTTTCACCCGATAGCTTCTGGCGCTTCGAGGAAAGCTGAGGCGCATCGTCGCTGCAAGGAGCGGCCGCTACCGGAGCCAGGAGTTGTTGCTGCGGTCGGTATCGGGCAGCGCCTTGCGGGGATCGACGACGACGCGGTCGACTGCCTTGGAGCCGGAGACCTTGTAGGTGAAACGGGGCCCGAGGTTCCACATCTGCACCGGTAGCTTGACGGTGTCGGAGGTGCCGTCGGCGAAGGTGATCTCGAGCTCCAGCGGCATCACCATGGTGCCGCGGTTGGCGAGGACGATGTCGGTGCCGTCGTCCTCGCGCGCTGATACCGACTCCACTGCCTGATCGAGCCTGGAGGTGGTGAAGATCCAGCCGCGCCAGAACCAGTCCAGTTCCATGCCCGAGACGTCCCGCATGAGGCGGAAGAAGTCGGCCGGCGTGGGGTGCTTGTAGGCCCAGGCGCGGATGTACTCCCTGAAGGCACGCTCGAAACGCTCGCGGCCGAGCACCTCGTCGCGCAGCAGGCTCATCATCAGGGCGGGCTTCTGGTAGGCGGTCCAAAAAAGATCCTGCACCTCCACCGGTCTGGTGATCAGCGGCTGCTCCTTGCCGGGGATGGCGTGCTCGGGATAGAGGCGCAGCGGGTTGGACTCGATCGAGTCGCCGTAGTCGCTGCCGGCGAAGTACCTCGCCGCCCCCTCGAGATCGATGAAGGTGTTGAAGCCTTCGTCCATCCACGGATAGAGGCGCTCGTTGGAGCCCACCAGCATGGGGAACCACTCGTGGCCGAACTCGTGGCTCAGCACCCACTGTTGTTCCTCGCGCGCCGGGCTGTTGGGCACGAAGGTGAGCATCGGGTACTCCATCCCCGCGATCGGCCCCTCCACCGTGGTGGCGTGCGGGTAGGGATAGGGGAACCAGCGCTCGCTGAAGTGGCGAATCGCCGCCCGCGCCATGCGGTTGGCCTCCTCCCACAGGGTTGCCGAGGGCCGGTAGAGGGTCTCGATGAGGATGCCGTTGTAGCCGCTGGCATCCCAGCGCAGCTCGGGGCCGGCGGCGAAGGCGAAGTCGCGAACGTTGTTGGCGATGAAGCGCCAGGTGATCGTTCCCCGTTTGGGCGGCCGGGTGAGGGAGACGTTTCCCGCCTCCTGAGCAGTGATGATGCCCACTGGCGTCTCCGAGTCGGCGGCGCGGGCGAGCCTCGCCCGCTGCTCGGCGGTCAGCACCTCGTCGGCATTCTGCAGCACGCCGGTGGCGGCGACGATATAGCTGGCCGGCACGATGAGGGCAACGTCGAAGTCGCCGTACTCGAGATAAAACTCGCCGGCGCCGATGTAGGGCTCGTGGTTCCAGCCGCGCACGTCGTCGTAGACCGCCAGCCGCGGGTACCACTGGGCGATCTCGTAGAGCGTCCCGTCGTGGCCCATGCGGCCGCTGCCGTACTCCGGCACCGGGAAGCGCCAGGCGATCTCGAGCTCCATCTGCGCCCCCGGTCCGAGCGGCGCGGGCAGATCGACGCGCATGGTGGTGTCGTAGATGGTGTGGGGCAGGTCGGTGCCACCGGCCTGCAGCCTCTCGAGCACCAGGCCGCCGTCGAAGCCCTTGCAGGAGAAGTCGAACTCGGCGTCGAGAAAGACCAGCGGCGGCTGGTCGAGCTGGTTGGTGACGCTGGTGGGGGTGCACATGTTCTGCTCCAGGTGCATCCACAGGTAGGGCAGCGGGTCGGGGGAGTTGTTGCGGTAGCGGATGGTTTCGGTGCCGCGCAGCTCGTTGGCCTCGACATCGAGGGTGACCTCGATGGTGTAGTCGACCTGCTGCTGCCAGTAGGCGGGGCCGGGCCGGCCGGAGCCGGAGCGGATTTCGTTGGCCGCCGGCAGGGGCAGCTGCCGGAAGGGCGAGGAATCAGCGACCGAGTGCTGGGCGAAGAGGGGAGGGACGCAGCAGATCAGCGCCCCCAGTGCGACGGCGAATTGGCGCATCATGGCTTGCTCCAGGGTCGAAAGGGATATCGTCTGTGGCGTTGTTGCAACGGAACCGGCTCGGGGATATCTATCACTACAAACCGTTCCTTGGTAGCGGGATAATCGCCGGCCTGCGTTTCTCAACGGGTCGCGGCTGCGCGAGCCGTTGAGAAATGCGGGCTACTCGCCACGAACCGTGGTGAGCTATGCAGGCCAGGGCCGCAGCCCGACCTCGGCTTCTGCGGGCCAGCTCGCTGCCGACCCGATGAGCGGATCGTGTTGCACGATATCAAGTGGAGAGATCTCATGCGCGTGCCCGTAGGTGTTGTCGTGGTGGTGGCGATGGCCCTGACCTCGCCGTTCGATATGGCCTCGCCGTTGCCGGCTCGACCCTTTTCTGCACCGTCGTTCCTCGACGCTCGAGGTACGCCGGCGGCCGCGGCGCAGCGATTCGACGCCGACTTGCTACGCGACTGGCGCTGGCGGCTGCTGGGGCCCTCGGCGCCGGCGGGCCGCGCCTGGACGGTGGTCGGGGTGGAGAGCGATCCCCGGATCCTCTATGTGACCACCGCCGCGGGCGGCCTGTGGAAGAGCGTCAACCATGGCACCACCTTCGAGCCCGTCTTCAACTTCGAGAGCACCGCCTCGACCGGCGCCGTGGCCGTCGCTCCCTCCGCTCCCTCGATCGTCTGGCTGGGCACCGGCGAGGCGGCCAACACGCGCGCCAACTCCTGGGGCGACGGCGTCTACAAGTCGGTCAACGGCGGGCAGGTGTGGCAGCGGATGGGGCTCGAAGAGACGCGCATGATCGGCAACATCGTCATCCATCCGCGCCACCCCGAGATCGTCTATGTGGCGGCGATGGGCCATCTGTGGGGAAGAAACGAAGAGCGCGGCATCTTCAAGACCACCGACGGCGGCGCCAGCTGGACGAAAGTGCTCTACGTCGACGACACCACCGGCTTCATCGATCTGCAGATGGACCCCCACGACCCCGAGGTGCTCTACGCGGCCGCCTGGCAGCGCTACCGCTACGGCGGCGGTGACATGGCCGAGTCGGGCCCGGGCAGCGGCATCTTCAAGACTAGCGACGGCGGCGCCAGCTGGCAGCGGCTGAGCAATGGCCTGCCCACCGACCCGATGGGCAAGATCCAGATCGCCGTCGCCCGCCACGACTCGCAGATCGTCTACGCCAACATCCTCACCGGCGGGCCGGCCGGGCGCGGCCGGCGCACCAGCGAGCAGGGCGGTCTTTACCGTTCCGACGACGGCGGCCGCTCCTGGCGGCGCGTCAACGACCGGCAGACCAGCTACTACTACGACCGCGTCTACGTCGATCCGTCCGACGACGACACCGTGTGGATGCCGGTCTTTGAGCTCAACCGTTCCGACGACGGCGGCCGCACCTTCCATGCGGTCAACATGCGCCACGTGCACAACGATCTGCACTCGATGTGGATCGATCCCAACGATGCGGATCACATCGTGCTGTCGGGCGACGGCGGCGTCAACATGAGCTACGATCGCGGCGCTACTTGGCAACAGGCGGTGCTGCCGATCGGCCAGTTCTACGAGGTCGCCGTCGACAACCGCGATCCCTATTACGTGTTCGGCGGCATGCAGGATACCGGTACCTGGCGTGGTCCCTCGCGTACCTACGACGAGGAGGGCATTACCGAGCACGACTGGATCAAGCTGCGCTACAACGGCGACGGCGTGGGCGTGGCGGCCGATCCCCGCGACCCCGACATCGTCTACCTGGTGCAGGAGTTCGGCAACACCTCACGGCTCGACCTGCGCACCTGGGACCGGAAGGAGCTACAACCGACCGACGCGGAGCAGCTCAGGGCCCGCGGCGCCACCCACCCGGTGCGCTGGGACTGGACGCCGGCCTTCGCGCTGTCGCGCCACGATCCCGATATCGTCTACCTCGGCAGCAACTACCTGTTCCGCATCCATGGCCCGACGGGGGCCTGGAGCATTATCAGCCCAGACCTGTCGCGCCAGCAGGACGCCTCCCCGCGCGGTGTGACCGACGGCTACCACAGCTACGGAGCGCTGTTCTCGGTGACCGAATCGCCCTTGGATGAGCAGATGCTATGGGCCGGCGCCGATGACGGGCCGATCTGGGTGACTACCGACGTCGGTCAGCACTGGAGGCGGGTGGACACCAACTTCCCACCCGGGAGCCCGACCCGCTGCGTGGTGGCCGAGATCGAGGCCTCGCGCTTCGACAAACGCCGCGCCTATGTGGCCTACGACTGCCACAAGCTCGACGACATCCGCCCGTACTTGTTCGAGACAGAGGACGGCGGGGCAACCTGGACCGATATCACCGGAGACCTTCCTGAGGACGGCTCCACCTGGGTGGTGCGCGAGGATCCGGAAAACCCGAGGGTGCTGTACGCCGGCACCGAGTTCGGCGTCTACGTCAGCATCGACGAAGCAGATCACTGGGCGCGGCTGCAGAACAACCTGCCCACCTCCGGGGTGCGCGCCATGGTCATCCAGGAGCGCGACGGGGATCTGGTGGTGGGCACCTTCGGGCGAGGTATCTGGGTCACCGACATCGCCCCCTTCCGCGAGATGAGCGAGGAGATGCTGGAGGAGCCGCTGCACCTTTTCACCAGCCGACCCGCGACGCTCTTCAAGATGCGCGTCACCTACGGCAACACCATCGAGGAGCTGCACGGCGACATGTTCTTCCGCGCCGATAACCCGCCGCCAGGAACGACGATCACCTACTACCTGCGCGACGATCTGGGTGGCGATGTGCAGATCGCCATCGAGGACGCAGCAGGGGGGCTGGTGCGCTCGCTGACCGGCCCCGGCAGCGCCGGCATCCACCGTCTACTCTGGGATTTGAAGACAGATCAAACGGCGGCTGAGGAAGGCACCAGTGGCCGCTCCCGCGTGACGCCGAGCGAGCGAGACCACCAGCGGCTTGTTGCAGCCGGGCAGTACTGGGTGAAGGTCACCGCCGGTCTGCACTCGGCGCGGCGACCGGTGACCGTGCGCAGGGAACGAGCAGCGCGATAGTTACAGCTTCATGCCGTCGAGGAAGCCTCGCAGCTTCTCTCTGGCGTCGCCGATGGCCAGGATCCCGCCGGCGTGGGGGACCAGCAGCGCCGTCTCCTCCGGGCACAGAACATCCACCTTCGTTTACGACCCATCTGTTGCGGTCACCACATTTGCCGCACAGCAGAATCGCAGATCCGTTAGGTGGCGCTGAAAGGCAGGTCTATCGGTGAGAGCGCAGTCGTTCCCAGAGTCCTCGCGGCGCAAGGATCTGGATGGGTGCAGCGTCCGCGATTTCAAGCAGGTCGCGATCACCACTCACGAGGATGTCTGCGCCACCGGCTACGGCTTCTGCGAGGACAGCTTCGTCGTTGGCATCGCGAACGGACACGGCTAGCGGTGCCTGCTTGCTCACGATGGTTGAGTGTTGGTGCAAAAAAGCATCCAACTCGTTCAGGGTGGCGGTGGGCAACCGCAGTTTTTGGCGAAGCACTCGCCGAAGTTCTTTAAGGACCGTTTTCCCGACGAGCAAGTCATGCTCGGCAACGACGATATGGAGGACGTCCGCGCAAAGGCCCCTGGTTGCGAAGGCGCTCACGATAACGTTCGTGTCGAGGAAGATCCTCACGAAACGTCGCGGAAAACGTCCTCGTCGGTGAGGTAACCACGAGCCTCCGCAAAGGGCATGATCCGTTGCCGCAAATCGTCGAGTTGCGCCAAGGCGAGCTGGCGGCGGAGTGCGTCGCGCACGAGTTCGCTGCGACTCCGCCCGGTGCGGCGCGCGAGGCGCTTCAACTGTCGTTCTAAGTCAGGATCAAGACGGATGGTGAGGGCGGACGTTTTCATGTCATACAATGTATTACATAGTGCGCCACCTAACAAGCCCATGAAGCTGTCAGCGCCTTTCGTTCATAAGGCTGGGGGCAGGCGAACGAGCTTTCAACGGTACGCCACTGCGAGCGAGTCGCCCGCAACGAGCGGCGGCGAACCGCTGAAATGCCGTCGGCGGGGTGTTTTCGAGGGTCAAGGGACACAGCTTGCCCCGCGGCAGGCGGAGAGCGGGCGTTTCAGGCGCACACTAGCTCGTTCTGCAGCGGTGGGGAGTGGGCCAACGGCTCGGAGCGTTGCGGGGGCATGCGGATGTGCTCGAGGATGCGGCACACGCCGGGGTGCTCGGTGATGAAGGCGATGATCTTCATTTCGGCGCCGCAGAAGCGGCATAGCAAGGGGTCGGTCTCGTAGACCTTTTTGATAAGGGCGGCCCAGGTGAGGCGGGCGCGGCGGCGGGAATCGTCAAAGATGATCACCCGGCCCGCAGTGCGACCACTGGGTCGACCCGCGTCGCCGGCGGCGAGTGGTACGCCTACCATGGACCCGCTGCGCTCCTCGGGCCCGCCCTCCCACCACCAGAAGCGCGGCAGCGGACACTCTCGGCCAGATCTGATCGAGCGTGTCGCCTTCGTACAATACAGCTTGACCCACGCCGGCGGGTACGCATGCTCAATCGGCACCGAAGTAGTGCACACTGCCTTGCCGCACGTGAGCGAACATGTCCACCACCCGGCTAACAGTCAGGGAGGCTTCCGGCGGGTGGGGCGGCATCGGCCGCAGATGCTCTCGCTCCTGCTGCCTCCGCACGCGGGTCCGCCAGCATCTGCCGTACCTACTGCTCGAGCACCTCGGGATCCGAGAGCTGCCGCTGTTCGGCGAGCGTTATGAACTCGGTGTCCGGCGCGGTGGCCCACAGGAAGTACGACCGGCGGGACGCCAGATCCACGTCGTTGATGGGATAGATCTCGCCGGGCACGGCGCTGGGTGGCACGATAGTTACAGCTTCAAGCCGTCGAGGAAGCCGCGCAGCTTCTCCCTGGCGCCGCCGATGCAGGGCTCGCCGTGGGCCAGCAGCAGATGGTCGAAGTCCCGCTCGAGCAGCCCGCGCAGCGCCGACGACAAACCCTTCTTGACCGCCAGCGGCTCGTCACCCATGAACTGATCGGGCACGAAGCCGAAGCTGTCACCGTCTTGAATGAAGGCGTCGCCGATGGCCAGGATGCCGCCGGCGTGGGGGATCAGCAGCGCCGTCTCCTCCGGGCACAGAACATCCACCTTCAGTGCCTGGATGCCCGCCGGCAGCTTGTCGCCGTGCGCGAAGGCTTCAACCCCTTGGTGCTCTTGAAACTCGTGCAGCCCCTCCAGGTGGCACCAGACGCGCACACCGAGAGCCTCGACGAACTGCTCGCTGTGCCGGTAGTGGTGGCGGTTGGTCAGATAGATCTGCTCGGGGGGCCCGTGCTGCTGGAACCAATCGACGCCCTCCTCCGGAACCCGGGGATCGATGAGAACGGCGGGTCTGGTGGCAGCGATCAGGTAGGAGTCAACCTCGTGGTTGATGCGCTGGTGAAAGGTTCGCCAGTGGAAGACGCCAGGCAAGACCTCGTGCATACCGAACCTCCTTTATATACGGGGGATACCCCGATGCCTCCCTGCGGCTCGCGTCTCTCACCGGTTCTCGTCGTTGCCGCCGCCGCAATCCGTTGAGCCGTTCGGGCTGGGGTGACGCATGGAGCCATCTCATCCATGGGCGTGTGGCTGCAAGGTCGCGGGCACGCCGCCGGCCTCGAGGCCGTCCTCGGCGAGCCAGTGGCGGGTCGATTCCTCGGCCCGGTCGATGAGCTCGCCGGGATGGGAGAAGTCGTAGGTGGAGGTTTCCAGCGGGCACAGCGGCGGTACGACGGCCAGCTGGATTCCTTCTTCGAGACGCTCGAGCTCGAGCACCAGCTGCCGGTGGATCAGCAGATTCAGGGCGTGCAGGGCCATGGCGATGACCCCGCTCGGCGGCTTCTGGATCGAACAAGGCAGGCCGGTGGGAAGAACCACCAGGCGTGTCGCCCCCAGCTCCACCGCGGCTGAGATGGGTGCGTTGCTGGTGACCGCTCCGTCCATGAGGAAGCGCTTGCCCAGCGGCACAGGGGGGAAAACCGCGGGGATGGCAGCGCTGGCCATCAGGGCATCGATCGCCGGCCCCGAGGAGACGCGCACCGAACCTCCCTCGATGGCATCGGTGGCCACCAGATGAAATGGAATGTGGGTCTCCTCGAGGCGCCGGAAGGGCAGGTTTCGCTCCAGGAGGTCTCTGAGGTTCGACGGATCGACGAGAAAGTTGTTCCGCCGCAGGAAGCCGAGGAGGCTCAGCAGCGGAGTGATCGGGAAAATGTCGCGCCGCTGCAGTCCCCTCCAGATTCTCTCCAGCCTCGCGACGCCCTCGCTCGTCGGCTCGGCAGCGAAAAAGGCCCCGTTGATCGCGCCCACCGAGGAGCCGACGACGAAGGCGGGCTCGACAGGGTGGTCGGCGAGCGCCTTCAGCATTCCCACCTGGACGGCGCCGAGACTACCGCCGCCGGCGAGAACGAAGGCCGTGTTTCCGCTGCCGCTTTGTGCACTCGCCGCCATCGCGATGGCCACAAACATCATCGTAGGTATGGAACGGAGCACGAAATGGGATCATCCGTTCCTCTATAAGCAACGCGAGGATGAACGGCTGAGCCACAGAGCGCAAGTGTGATGGCGATGATCCGGTGGACGCAAGGTACCTTGCGGCGGCCGCGGTGATATCAGAACCTGATTCCCTGCCCCGGTCCTCGATTGCAGTCGCCCCTGCTGTCGCTGGCCACGATATGCTAGTGGTACAGTTCATGAGCACGTTAAGGTTTGCGGGCGCTGGTGCGCGGGAGATCAACGCCTCGCCTGCGTCGCACCCCCTTGCATCCGGCCCCACGGCGCTCGCAAGGAGACCCGTGAGGGTTTTCCCGCACCCTGCTAGATACCTCCAATGTCGTCTCTCGAGGAGCCCGTGAACATTCGAGCCGTGTTGGCGATGGCGCTCGCCATCGCCGCCATCGCCTGTGGTGCCCAATCTCCGCCGCAGGAGAGGGTTGCAAAACAGTCGCCGCTCATAGCCGCCGGTGAGGATGCGGGCAGGGCGGTCGCTGGGGCGGCCAGCCGCGGCGCAACCACCGGCGCGCCGGCCGGCGAGCCAGGTGCCAGCGCCGGTGCAGATGTCGCCCGGCATCCCCCGGGGGCGAAGCCGAACCGGCTGATCCACGAGTCGAGTCCCTACCTGCTACTGCACGCCTACAACCCCGTCGCTTGGTATCCGTGGGGCCAGGAGGCGATCGACAAGGCGCGCGCCGAGGACAAGCCGATCTTCCTGTCGATCGGCTACTCGACCTGCTACTGGTGCCACGTCATGGAGCGCGAGGTCTTCTCCAACGAGGAGATCGCCAGCCTCATGAACCAGTGGTTCGTGAGCATCAAGGTCGACCGCGAGGAGCGTCCCGACCTGGATAGCATCTACATCACCGCCACCCAGATGATGAACGGCAGCGCCGGCTGGCCCAACTCGCTGTTCGTGACTCCCGAGCTCGAGCCCTTCTTTGCCGGCACCTATTTCCCGCCCGAGGACAAGAACGGCCTGCCGGGCTTCCCGCGGGTATTGCGAGGTGTCCATCAGGCCTGGCTCGAGCGGCGCCAAGAGGTCGTGGCCCAAGCCGACAAGATCGCCGGCCTGCTGCAGACGGCGATCGCCGCGCGCGGTGAGCCCGCCGAGGCGGTGGCGGGCGCGGCGGCCGCCGATGCCACAGCGCAGCAGTTGAAGAACCGCTACGACGCCGATTTCGGCGGCTTCGGGAGCGAACCGAAGTTTCCCTCTCCCGGCAACCTCTTTCTCATGTGGGAGCGAGCCGAGAGTGGCGACTCCGAGGCCCGCGGCATGGTCCTCGAGACGCTCCACAAGATGGGGCAGGGGGCGATCTACGACCACCTCGGCGGTGGCTTCCACCGCTACACCCTCGACGCCCGCTGGCGCACCCCCCACTTCGAAAAGATGCTTTACGACAACGCCAACCTGGCCGAGCTGCTGGTGGTGACGTCTCGGGCCAGCGGCGATGCCGAGCTCGAGCGACTGGGGCGGGGAACACTCGACTTCGTACTGCGTGAGATGACCTTGCCCGGGGGAGGGTTCAAGTCGGCCATCGACGCCGAGACCGACGGCGTGGAGGGTGCTTACTACATCTGGACGAAGGAAGAGCTGCGCTCGGCCCTCGACGACGAGGGCTTCGCCCTGCTCGCCCCGATCTTCGGCTTCGAAGGGGCGCCGAACTTCGAAGGCGACCACTACACGCTCTACCTCACCGCATCGCTCGACGAGCAGGCCCGGGGTCTCGGCATCTCGCGGCGACAGCTGCTGGCCCGCCTGCAACCCGATCTCGACGAGCTCCGCCAGGTGCGGAGCCGGCGCAAGTTCCCGCTCGTCGATGACAAGGTGCTGTGCGACTGGAACGGCATGATGATCGCGGCGATGGCGCGGGCCGGCGAGCTACTCACCGAGCCTCGCTACTTGCGCGCGGCGGAGAAGGCGGCCGACTTCCTTACAAAGGAGCTCCGCGGCTCCGACGGCACGCTGCTGCACGCTTGGCGTCAGGGAGAGGCCAGGATCCCGGCCTTTCTCGACGACTATGCCTTCCTGATCCGCGGCCTGCTGGCGCTCGATGAAGCCACCGCTGATGGGCGCTGGATCGCGACCGCCGAGAAGCTGGCCGAGCAGATGCAGCAGCGGTTGGCGGATCCCCGAGGCGGCTACTTCTCCAGCGTCGCCAAGCCTGACCTGCTGCTGCAGACGAGGACGGTCACCGACGGGGCCATCCCTTCCGGCAATGCCGTCGCCGCCCTCGACCTGCTCGAGCTGGCTCACCGCACCAGCAAGAGCATCTACAGGGAGCGGGCGCGGGTTGCCCTCGAGGCCTTCAGCCCCGAGCTCGAGCAGTACCCGCTGGCAGTGCCGACCCTGGCGCTGGCGGTGTACCGCTATCAACAGGGGTCGGCCGCCTCTCTGGTGGCCGGGCGGGGGCCGGGGCCCGCCACCCCGGAGGGCACGGAAGAGATCGACGCTCTGGCCCGCCGCGTCGTCCATGCCGAAGCCCGAGTCAGTGGCGCGGCGCTGGCCGACGGCTGGCGTCCCTTCGAGGTCAAGCTCGAGATCGACGAAGGTTGGCACATCAACGCCAACCCGGCTTCGCTCGATTACCTGATTCCGACCACCGTGGAGGGCCCGGTGCGGAAGCTCTCCTATCCGCTGGCCCAATCGCTGCGCTTCGCCTTCGCCGCCGACGAGCTGGCCGTCTACACCGGCCGAGCGGGCATCCGCGGTGAGGCCAGCAGCGCGGTGCGCTCGATCCGCCTCACCTACCAGGCCTGCGACGACAGCCGCTGCCTGCCGCCGGTGACCAAGACGCTGTCACTGTCCGCCGGCGATCGTAAAAACTGAGGCTGCGGTTTCCTCCCTGCCGGGTCGCTGGCAGCAGGCGAGGCGACGATTGGCAGTTGGTCTCACCTCCGCCTCCATGAGCGTAAGTCAGATTACGAATCATTGCCGGTACCCTGGCGCAGGGTCACCTGGCTTATGGTGGCCGAGGCCACCGCTGGCTACGATGGGCGGGCCATGACGCTAGCCCGCATTTCTCAACGGGTCGTGAAGCGAGCGGGCGCAAGGGCCACAAGGACAAGGCGCGCGCCGGTTCGCGGGCGCAGGCGTACTCGTGCAGTACGTCGAGCCCGCGAGCCAAACGCAACGCAGTCATCGTGTGCCATTGCGCTCGCGCAGCCACGAGCCGTTGAGAAA
>JBHHYG010000047.1:0-14313 GCA_046757445.1 Acidobacteriota bacterium | reverse complement strand
AGGTCGAGACGAAAGCTGTCGAGCACGCTTCCCAGGGTCAGCGACACGCCACTGATCGCATCGGCGGCAGGCAGGTTGACGGCGAACGGAGTACCACCGATGCCGGTCGCAGTGGCTCCGGTCGAGGGCACGTTGTGTCCCTGAACTTGCAAGGAGTTGGGGAAAACCAGGCCGGTAGTGTTGCCGTGGGCAGCATCGGCCACTCCTTGAAAGCCCCACTGGATGCCGAGGGCGCGGGAGAAGTCCCGGGTGGTCTCGACGATGCGGGCGGTGATGTTCACCTGCGGGGAGGCCACGTCCAACGACCCGATCAAATCCCTCACCGTCTCGACACCCGTCGGGGTGTCCTTGAGGATCAGGGAATTGGTGCGCTCATCGATGATCGCCTCACCCCGCTCGGTCAGCTGGCTCTCGGCAAGCGCCTGCAGATCCCCTGCACGGGCGTAAGAAAGGGTCAGTTTTTCGGTAACCAGGGGTGCGGCGTTGCGCTCTTGCTCAACCAGCTTGGCACGATTCTCGGCCTCCGTGGCGAGCTTTTCGGTGGTGGTGATACGGACGACATTCCTGTCGATGGAATAGCCCAGGTCGTGTGTCTGCAAGATGGAGATCAGCGCTATGTCCCATGGCACATCGAAGAGCGTCACGGTTACCGGCCCCGAGACCTGTGGATCGACGACGATGTTGAGGTTGGTGAGCTGGGAGAAAAAGCGCACCACGTCGCGGATATCGGTATCGACGAAGTCGATATCAATGGGAACGCCGTTTTGAGTCTCATCCAGCAGCACCGCGGCCTGCGTGGGCAACTCGCCTGCCGGCAACCGCTCTTGCTGCTGAGCAGTTGCCACGGTCGGCAGCAGCCAGAGCGCTGCCACCAGCGCCACAGACTTACGGCGCCGTTCCCCGTGCCACCAACTCGCGAACCTGCCGTTGGGATTGATCATCGTGTTTACCGTCAGCTCCCTCCAAGACTTCTCAGCTGCTTGACCACCCTACGGGTGCGCCGTGCACCCAAGAGATCCGCCACCTGCTGCTCGAAGTAGACCTCGCCGGGGCCAATCTCCATGATGTGTCCGTCGAACAACTCGCTTCCGACCTCGCCAAAGTAGGCTTTCTGGTCGGGCCCGATGAGCAGGCAGTGCCAGCGCCCCTGAACGCGAGCTACGGCTTTCAGATCGACCTCGCTGATCATGAAACCCGGTAGCCCGTAGGGCCGCACCGTCGGCGCCGATAGCTCCTGGGCGGCCGCCAGCAAGCTACGAAAGGGGTCCCTCCGTCCGGCGGCGCTGTAGCTCAGGTTGGTGCCCGTCAGCGCCCCCTCTTCCTCCTGCAAGATCTGGTTGACGAGGCGCATCGCCGCCTCTTCCTGCGGTGTCAACAAAGGTCCTTCGGTGCCGGCCGGTTTCTGTGCCTCCTGAGCGGTCGCCTCTTGTTGCGTCTGCTGCGTTAGAGGCGATAGCGGCTGAGGCTCGCCGGCAACGGCAGGCGTGACCGCGAAGGCGGTCACCCCGATCAGGGCGATAGGCGACAAACCGCAGGCGAACTTCTGCAAGGCTCCTCTCATGGCTGGTCGGAGGAGCTTTGCGCATTCGCAGGGGTGCTGCCCTCGGCTGCCTCTTCTTCGAGAAAGAAGAACGTCTTGGCCGTGCAGGCAGCTTGGATGGTGTTGCCCGCGCTACCCTCTAGGGCGCTAATGCTCACCTGGTCGATGTTGATGATGCGAGCGAACTTGCCGATGCGCTCGAAGAAGAGGGCCAGATTGTGATAGGTCCCCCTCACATCCATGGAAAATGGCGCCTCGGCGTAGAAATCGTGCGGCACGGGGTCCTCGAACGAGGTTCTGGTGACATCCAGGTTGGAATCGGACGCGGCCGCCTCGACCCTGCGCAAGAGCAGGTCGGTCTGCCGTTGCTCCGGCAGGATGATGCGCAGGACCTCGAGGCGTGACGCTAGGAGCTCCAGCTCTTTCTCCAGCTCCGGCAGCTGCGCGGCGATCCTCCGGGTGCGCTCGATCTCCATCGTGCCCTGGGCGATCTCGTTGTTCACCCTGACGATGACCTCTTGGTTGCTCTGCCAGATGTAGTAGTAGAAGGCTCCCACCATGGCAGCGCAGAGGCCGATAATCACACCCCACTGGCCTCGCCGGGACATGGTGTTGAATTCGAGAGCCACGATACTTTCTCCGTTTAGCCTGAAGGTTTGCCGCTGGCGGAGGCGCTGCCGTCGGCGCTGGAAGAAGCCTCCCTCCGCGCTTGCGGCAAGAAACGTGCGTTGACCTGGAACCTGAAGGCGTCGCCGGTGTCCTCCGTGAACCGCAATCCCCCCTCAGCGACGGAGAAATACGGCGACAGCCTGAGGTTCCTGACGAAGTCAGTTATCGCCACGTTGGAAAGCGCCGATCCGGTGATCGCGATTTCCCCCTGCTGCGCCTCGAGCTGCGACAACCAGAGGCTGTCGGGCAGCGAGCGGCTGATCTGATCCAGCAGCAGCAAGGGGCCCGTCTGGCTGCGCTTCAAATCGACGATCACCCTGAGCTTCTGTTTGATCGTCGCAGTGCGCCCTTGGACGTCTTTGACCTGCGCCGCCGTCTCCGCCAATTCGGTCCGCTCAGCCTCGACGACAGCGAGGCGGGCCCGCAAGCGCGACAGCCGGCTAGACTGGAACCAGTAGGCAGCACCGAGCAAGACCAAGGTGCCGACGACGGCAAGCATGAAACCGACACTCTCACTGCCCCCCAGGGTCAGCTCCGGCACCGCCCGGCGGCGCTTCGGTCGGCTCGGTTCATGCCCTAACAGGTTGATCCGAAGCATTGGCTCAGCCCTTCCCTGCGCCCCTCATTGCCAGGCCGACGGCCACGGCCGCCTGAGGGGCCATGCTGTGAACGTAGTCGGGGTCGAACACCTTGGTGGGGATCGAAACCTTCCGAAGAGGGTCGAGTTGCTCGACTGGCGTTCCCAGTCGTTGTTCGAGACGTTGAACCAGGTCGGCGACGTGGGCACCACCCCCGGCCAGGAAGATGGCATCGAAGCGCTCTCGCATCGACTGCGCATGGTAAAAATCGAGGGTTTTCTTGATCTCGGTGATGAGCCGGTCCGAAACTTCCCCGACGACCTCTTGTACGCGAGGGTCCTGGGCGGCGTCGCGGATTCCATCACTGCCTGGGGCCCCCTCCCCCTCCTCCTCGCCTTCACCATCAAATTCACCCCCGGCTTCGTCCCCCCCTTCCTCGGCCCAAGATCCCAGCTCGCTGTCGTTCCGTTCGGTTCCGGCGCTTGGCTCCGCGGCACCAGCCCGACGGAGGGCTTCCTCGGCGTCGTAGTACTCCAGCATGAACTCCCGCTGCAGCGCCGCAATGTACTGGCGCACGCCGAGGCTAATGTCGCGCCAGAAGACCGGCCGTCCCTCCTCCAGGACCGCGACGTTGATGACCGAGGCTCCGAGGTTGAGCAGCGCGATGTCCTCGTGCTGACGCTCCGGGTAGCTGAGCTCGAATGCGTTCTGGAGAGCAAAGGCATCGACATCCACCACCGCCACATCGCGGCCGGCCTCGTCGATGACCGCCACGAACTCGTCGACCCGGTCTCGCTTGGCGGCCACCAGGACAACGTCCATGTCGTTGCCGCCTTCATCGTCGTCGAGGATGGCAAAATCCAAATTGACGTCGTCGACATCGAAGGGGATGTACTCCTCGGCCTCCCACTGGATGGACTCCCTCAGCTCATCCTCACTCATGCGCGGCATCGAGACACGACGCACGATCACTGCGTGGCCTGAAACCGCCGTGGCCACATGGCTTCCCTTGACCTTGTGTTGGGCAAAGAGCTCGCCGATGGTCTGAGCGACATCCGCTGGGCGCACCACGGCACCCTCGACGATGGACTCACCGGGAAGCTCAGCAACACCGAAGTGCGCCAGCTGATACGGCGCCTTACCCCGTCCCTGCTTCAGGGAAACGAGCTTGACGGCGTGCGAGCCGATATCGAGACCGATAACCTGCTTACCGCGACCGAAAAACATGTCTCCACCCCAGGCAGTGCCCCTTTCCTGCCGCCCATATACTTGGGCATAGAAAAGCCGATGTCAAGACACTCTCGCACAAAGTTGAATAGCAGATCTGAACATAGCACAGCGTGGCAGTCTCCCGAACCCGAAACGCCGACGCATTTCGCCTCCGCCATACGGCAGGACAGGGCACAGCGGCACTGATTCGCCCGGCCTGCTACACTGGTGTTCTAGCTATAAGAAGGGGATGGCCGCCCAGCGGGGTCCGGTCGGCCCCGGCCGGGAACCGAGCGGTTTCCCGGAATCTCCCCGCAGCTCTCTCCAGGAGCGCAGAAGCAGGCGAAAGAGCCATGGCCAACCGATGTGACATATGTGGCAAGGGACCGCGCACCGGCAACCACGTCAGCCACGCCAAGAACCGCAGGCGCCGGACGTTTCAGCCTAACCTCCAACGCATCCGCGCAATCGTCGATGGCACGCCCCGGCGCCTGAGAGTGTGTAGCTCGTGCCTGCGGTCCGGCCGCGTCAAGAAAGCCGCCACCTAGCCCGCATTTCTCAACGGCTCGCGGCTGCGCGAGCGTAACGGCAGGCGATGATTGCGTTGCGCTTGCCGTGTCTCAGCGGTAAGCGACCACCTCGATCTCCACGGCCACTCCCTTGGGGAGCCGGCTCGCCTCGATGGTGGCTCTCGCCGGCGGCTCACTGGAGAAGTATTCGGCGTAGACGGCGTTGCAGGCCTCGAAGGTATTCATGTCGGCCAGAAAAATCGTCGTTTTTGTCACCCGGTCGAGGTCGCTGTCGGCCGCTTGCAGGATCGCCCGGATATTCTCCAGCGCTTGCCGAACCTGAACCTCGATCGGCCCACTGACCAGGGCCCCGGTCGCCGGATCGATGGGAATTTGGCCGGCGACGAAGATCAGGCTGCGATCGCCGACCGGCAGAACCGTCGCCTGTGAGTAGGGACCGATGGCTGCCGGTGCACTGTCGGTGTGGATGATCTGGTGATCGGTCATAGGCAAGTGTCCTGAGTCAGAAAAGTTCCTGTTACTGCAAAAGGCGTCAGCGCAGCCGCTTCACGCCTCGGACTCCCTTGATCCTGAGTAACAGCTCGGTGATGACTTGCAGATGCTTGACATCTGTCACATCGATCACCAGATTAATCAGCCCGCGGCTACTCCCATCCATGCGCGACTCGATGTGGCGTATATTGGTCCGCTTATCGGAGATCTTGGAGGTGATCTCCGCCAGCAATCCCTGCCGATCGTCCACCTGGATAGCCAATCGGACTGGCTGAAAGCCGTCTTTCGGATTGCCCCAGACCACCGGGACGCGACGCTCCGGATTCAGCAGTAGCTGCTCGACGTTGCGGCACGAAGCGGCATGCACGGAAACTCCCTTGCCACGGGTGACGTAGCCGACAATGGGCTCTCCGGGGATAGGGTCGCAGCAGCGGGCCCGGAACACCAGGATGTCATCCATGCCCTCGATGCGTACCGCCGGCTCGGCACCCCACCCCAACACCCGACGGACAGCATCGCCAAGCCTGCCTCGACGTTCCTCGGGCCCCTGCGCGCCGATGGTCTCCGGCGGTAATAGCCTCTCGGCCAGCTGGCGAGCGGACACCTTGCCGTAACCAACAGCCGCCAGCAGATCCTTTCCACCACCGACTCCGAACTGCGGCGCCAGCTCATCCAGAGCTCCCTCAACCAGCACCTTCTTCAGATGGAGGCCGTACTTCCTGAGCTCCTTCTCGCAGATCCGCTCACCCAGCTCGATGCTGCGCTCGCGCTCGCGCTTGTTGATGATGCTGCGGATCTTGCCGCGCGCCCGCGAGGTTTTTACCAGCCGTAACCAATCGCGACTCGGTTGAGCCTCTGGGTTGGTGCGGATCTCGACGATGTCCCCGTTCCGTAGCTGTGTCCGCAACGGCACCAGGCTGCCATTCACCTTCGCCCCGATGCAGTGATGCCCGACTTCGGTATGAACGGCGTAGGCGAAATCAATAGGCGTTGCGCCGCTGGGAAAGACCTTGACCTCCCCTCTGGGCGTGAACACGTACACCTCGCCGGGGTAAAGGTCGAGCTTCAGCGAAGCGAGAAAGTCACGGGCGTCGGGAATCTCCCGCTGCCACTCCACGATTTGCCGTAGCCACTTGAACTGCTGTGCGTCGACGGCGGCACCGGCCCGGCCCTCTTTGTACAGCCAGTGGGCGGCGATTCCTTCCTCCGCCACCTTGTGCATCTGCTCGGTACGAATCTGCAGCTCGAAAGGCTGCCCTGCGTCGATCACCGTGGTGTGAAGAGATTGGTACATGTTGGGCTTGGGCATGGCGATGAAGTCCTTGAATCGCCCAGGGACAGGGCGCCAACGGCCATGGACGATGCCGAGAGCGGCGTAACAATTCTTCACCGTGTCGGTAATGATGCGGAAGGCAACGACGTCGTAGATCTGGTCGAGGCTTGAGTCGCGCTCGCTCAGCTTGCGATAAAGGCTGGCCAGACTCTTGACACGATCTTCCACGCGGGCCGGGATCTGCTGCTCTTCCAGCGCCTGCTCGATAGACAGTCGCACGCGCGAGATGAAGGCTCGCCGGACACGAGGCTGATCTTCGACGGCCTTCATCAAGGCCGCGTAGGCCTCAGGCTCCGTGTGATGAAGAGCCAGATCCTGGAGCTCCGCTTGCATCCTCCCCATGCCGAGGCGTTGCGCCAGGGGAGCGTAGATGTCGAGGGTCTCACGCGCATTGCGTAGCCGCGCTTCTGCCGGTAGGTACTCGAGGGTGCGCATGTTGTGAAGCCTGTCAGCGAGCTTCACCATCAGTACTCGGATATCCTTCACCATGGCCAGCAACAGTTTGCGGAAGTTCTCGGCCTGCTCTTGCTCCTTGCTGGTAAAGCTGATCTGGCTGATCTTGGTAACACCCTCCACCAGGCCGGCCACTTCCTCACCGAATATCGACTCGACCTGCTGGCGGCCGGCACGGGTGTCCTCGAGAACGTCGTGGAGCAAACCGACGGCGATAGAGACCGCATCCAGACCAAGGTCGGCAAGGATCATGGCGACGGCAAGCGGATGGCTGAGATAGGGCTCGCCCGACAATCTTTCCTGGCCGCGATGGACGCGGGCCGAGAAGACGTAAGCCTGCCGCACGAGCTCCCATCCTTGTTCCGAGGGGGTGCCCTCCATACGCTCGAGAATGTCCTCGATGCGGATGGGAGCCGGCACGCTGTTGCGAAGCACGGAGAGCCCCATCGTTCTACCAGGTTGCGGGTCCAGCGACCTGGCCGAGACTTCCGGCGCGGTCACGACCTTCCAGGATATCAGAGCCGGCAAGCCCGCAGCAGGAGTGCGAATAGGCGAGTCACCGCCTTTTGGCGCGCTTGCTGGCCCAAGTGTGCCAGACGTAGACGATGGGGCTGGCCACGAAGACCGAGGAGTAGGTACCGACAGCAACTCCTACGAGCAGGGCGAAGGCGAAGTTGTTGATCACCGGGCCGCCATACAGATACAGCGACAAAACCACCAGCAGGGTCGTTGTGGAAGTCAACACCGTGCGCGACAGGGTTTGGTTGACGCTGGCGTTGATACGATCGTGTAGAGGGACACGCCGCAGCAGCTGGTTGTTCTCGCGGATGCGATCGAAGACCACCACGGTATCGTTGAGTGAATAGCCAACGATGGTCAGGAAAGCCGCGATCACCGGCAGATTGAACTCGCGATTGGTCACCGAAAAAGCGCCCAGAGAAATCAAGACGTCGTGGACCAGCGCCAATACCGCGGCGACTCCGTAGCGGAACTCGAAGCGATAGCTGATATAGGCGAGCAGGCCGAGCAACGCCCAGGCCATCGCCTGCATCGCCTGGCGTCTCAGGTCTCGGCCGACCTGCGGCCCTACCCACTCGGTGTTCACCAGGGCATGGCCGCCGAGATAGTACTTCTCCTGCAATGTGCTCGAGATGCGAGGGTCGATCTCCAGCGCCGAGACTTCGTCCCACGAGCTCAGCAGACCCTGCGAAGCCCTGATCGCAAGGATCGAGTCGACGACCCTTCGATATTCCACCCGTGCGCCCTCGAGGTCGACCAGGGTATCGAGCTCGAGGGGATTGGCATCGAGCAGCTGCGAGACGATCTCCTCGGTGCCGACGGTATTGAGATCCTTCTGCTGCTCAGAATCGGCAGGGCGGGGATCAACGCTCTCCAGCGACCGATTGATCCTGGCCACCACATCTGCCTCTTCCGTTTCCTCGACCCGCGGCGTGCGGATGAGCACCTCGTTGTCCCCCTGAAACTCTTGGATCTGGCTATCCTCCAGACCATTGGCAATGAGTGCCGCCCGTAGCTGCGCCAGGTCGGGGGCGACGGCAAAGCGCGCCACCATCTGCGATCCGCCGGCGAAGTCAATGCCCAGCCGCGGCCCCCCCTTGATGACCAAGGAGGCGAGGCCTGCCAAGATCAAGGCGCCCGAAAGAACGTAGGCCCATCGACGCACACCGAGGAAATCGAAATGAGTCTCGCCGAAGAAGCGCATCAGATGCTCAAGGAGCCCGTCCGGCGCAGAAGCCAGAGGGAGAAGAGCACGCGGGAGACAAACAGCGCCGTGAACATGGACGCCAGAATCCCGATGCTGAGGGTCACCGCGAACCCTTTGACCGGGCCGGTACCGAACTGGAAGAGGAAAACGGCAGCGATGAGGGTGGTCAGATTGGCATCGAGGATCGCCGAGAATGCCTTACTGAAGCCGGCATCGATTGCCGAACGAACAGTCTTGCCGAGATCGAGCTCCTCACGAATGCGCTCGAAGATCAACACGTTGGCATCAACGGCCATACCGATGAGCAAGATCATGCCCGCAATGCCCGGCAACGTGAGCGTCGCTCCGAGAGAAGCCATCACCCCCAGGACAATCACCATGTTGAGGACCAGCGCCAGGACAGCATTGACACCCGACCCCTTGTAGTAGACGAGCATGAAGGCCACCACCAGGACCATGCCGATGATGGCGGCCAGCACGCCGCGGTTGATCGACTCTCGCCCCAACGACGGCCCGACGCTGCGCTCCTCGAGATAGCGGATGGATGCGGGCAGCGCCCCCGCCCGTAGTACCAGGGCAAGGTCCTCGGCCTCTGGCACGGTGAAGTGGCCACTGATGATGCCCTGGGCCGAGATTCTCGCCTGGATCACCGGCGCCGAATGGATGCGACGGTCGAGGACGATCGCTAGCTGCCGGCCGATGTTGGCCTCCGTGGCGCGCTCGAACTTGCGCGCCCCGGTGGCGTTGAGTGTGAAGCCGACGGCGGGCAAGCCCATCTCGTCCCGTTGGAGGCGTGCGTTCTTGAGATCCCGACCGGTAACCACGTCCTCGGCCTGCACCAGGTAGTAGTGAATCTGTCCGACTTGCTGGCCATCGGTAGGCCCCACGGCCTCGGGAAGGATTTCGGTGGACTCCGGCAACTCACCCCCATATCCCTGCAGCAGCTCCTCGCGGGTCCCCGCCGGCCCGGCCTCGACGAGCTTCAGCTCCAGCAGTGCGGAGGTCCGTAGGAGGCTCTTGACCCTCTCGGGGTCCTCGACACCGGGAAGCTGGACGAGCAGTCGATTCTCTCCCAGCCCCTGTCGTTGAATCACCGGCTCGGCTACGCCGAAGGCATCGACGCGGTTGCGGATGGTCTGCAGAGCCTGGCGGACTGCGCGATCCTCGGTTTCGCCGCGTTGCGCCGGCGACAGCCTCAGGGTGAGCGTTGGCGACGGCCCGGCATTGCTGGAAACTTCGTAGGCGGAGTAGTACTGCGCGGCCAGGTCAACGGCCTTGTCGAGGTCGCCACCTTGCGGCAAGGTGACGGTGAATTGCTCGTCGGTGTCGGACTGGGACGAGTCCACCTCGACCCCCTCGTCCTTCATCAGCTCGAGGAAGCGATCATGGTCATCTCGCACCTCGGCCGTCACCGCCTCGTCGACCATCACCTCCAAGACGAGATGGATTCCCCCGCGCAGATCGAGCCCCAGTTTGATCTGATCCTGTGGCGGGTAGGCGAGAAAAAGGCACAGCGCCGCGACGGCGAAGATTAGCACCAACTTGTAGACGAGTTCCCGGGGCATGGCGCCTTGTGCTCGGTGGTTCAGTCCGTTTTTTGATCCAGTCCGGAGACGCTCGACTTGGTGATGTCGATCTTGACCTGGTCTGCCACCCGCAGGGTGAGCCGATCATCCTTGATGCCGACAATCGTGCCATAAATTCCGCCGCTGGTGATGACCCGGTCTCCAGTCTTGAGGGCGGAGATCATCCGCTCCTGCTGTTTCTGCCGCCGCCGCATGGGAGCGATGAGAAGAAAGTAGAAGATCCCCAACATCACCACCAGGGGGATCAAACCGGTCCACGTGCTCTGCCCCGCGACCGGAGCCATCATCGCCAGAAACCTCATTTACACCTCCCGCAAGACCCTGTCGTAAACCGCGACACTTCTCTAAGTCCTGGTGATTGTTCAGAGCGCCGACGCAACTCGGCAGGTGAGACCTGGGAGATTGACCGGAATCAGAAGCCTAGCAGCCTGGTCATGAGCTTGCTGCTTCCGCCATCGTGGCGCGAAGGCCGACGAAAGTGGCCGAGGCGATAGCCTGCCGGATGCACCGCATGGAGTCAAGATAATGGTAGAGGTTGTGCCAGGTGAGAAGAATGGAAGACAGCATCTCGCCACGGAGCTCGAGGTGGCGCAGGTAGGCGCGACTGTAGCGGCTACAGGTGGGACAGCGGCAGTCCTCGTCCAGCGGTCGCTCATCCTCGGCATAACGGCGATTCCTGATGCTCACCCGACCACGGCTGGTAGCAGCAACACCGTTGCGGGCGTGACGGGTGGGGATGACGCAATCGAAGAGGTCGACCCCTCGAGCCACCGCCTCGACCAGGTCCGCGGGCGTGCCCATGCCCATCACGTAGCGCGGCTTGAGAGTCGGCAGCTCGCTGAGGGCAGCCTCGAGCATCGACCAGGTACCCGCCTTCTCCTCCCCCACCGACAGGCCACCAACCGCATAGCCGTCGAAATCCAACTTCGCTAGCTCGCGCGCCTGTTGACGCCTGAAGTCCGAAAAGACGCTGCCCTGGACGATGGCGAAGAGACCGCCGTCGAGCTCGCTTGCCAGTGGCCTGCTACGCTCCGCCCATTCCCGTGTGCGCCGGGTCGCGACCTCGGCCGTAGCCCTGTCGGCGGGATTGGCGATGCATTGATCCAGCACCATGGCGATGTCCGAGCCGAGCTGCGCCTGCAGCCGTACGACCAACTCCGGCGTCAACCTTCGCTCGCCGCCGTCCAGCTGCGAGCGGAAGGTCACTCCCTGATCGTCAACTTCGCAGCGCCGCGACAGCGAGAAGATTTGGTAGCCGCCGCTGTCGGTGAGCACCGGGCCGGGCCAGCCCATGAACCGATGCAGGCCGCCGAGCCGAGCGATGAGATCGGCCCCCGGCCTGTCATCCAGGTGGTAGGCATTGGCGAGAACGATTTGGACGCCCAAGGCCTCGAGATCCTCCGAACGCAGCCCTTTGACGGCGCCGTAGGTGCCGACCGGCAGGAAGGCAGGTGTGTCGATGTCGCCGTGGGGCGTCCGCAGTCTCCCGCACCGCGCTCCGCTGCGCGGATCCGAACAGACCACGGAAAAGTCTAGCCCGGACATCTCACCCCCCTTGACCGCCAGGTGGCGAAGGCGCCCGTGGTCGCAAGGGGCGCGGGAAGTGATTCCAGCCAGCTGCCACCAGTGGTTGCACTTGCCCCGCCCTGGCCATCCTGCAGCCCCTCGAGGCCGGCAGGAACTGCCCGATACGTCGGGCCTCGACACCCATTTTTCGGGCTACCGACTCCAGCTCGGGCTCGGCCCGAGGCGGAACGGCGCACAGCAGCTGATAGTCCTCGCCGCCCCCGAGCACCCATTGTAGAGCGTCTCCCAGGCCACTCTCTTGCCAGCGCTGGAGCGCGGGTTCCGAGGCCAGGGTGTCGGCCTCGAGAAGAACACCAACGGCCGAGGCCTCGCAGACCCGCAGCAGGTCCACCGCCAGGCCATCGCTGAGGTCGATCATGGCGTCGGCCAGCCTGTCGACACCAATCACCGTGGCCATCGCAAGGGGCGGCTCGGGCCGCAGATAGGCAGCCAGGCAGGCACCGGCATCGGCCACCGCCCCGCCGTCGGTGACAGCGACCCCATCGAGCAGGACCCCACCGTCGCCGCGCCGGCGGTAGCCGGCTTCCAGGAGCGCACGACCGGCGGCAGCACGACCGGGATGGCCGGTAACCCAGCACCCGTCGCCCGCTTGGGCACCACTGCGCAGCAGCGGCTGGACGTCGTATCGCAGGGCTCCGACAACCGTCACCGTAACGGAGAGCCGGTCGGGAACACCGGCAACGTCTCCTCCCACCACCGGACAGCCGAAGGCCTCGCCAGCGGCTCTCAGCCCGCACACCAGCTCCTCCAGCCACGGCAGCGGTGTCGCCGGCGGCAAAGCGAGCGCCGCGATTGCCCAGCGGGGCTCGGCACCCATGGCGGCGATGTCGGAGGCGTTGATCGCCATGACCCGCCGGCCCAGCATCCGGGGCTCGATCCACGAGAGCTTGAAATGCACCCCCTCGTGCTGGCTATCGGCGGTCAACACCAAGCTGCCGCCAGCGCCGACGACGACGGCTGCATCATCACCCGGACCCTGAACGACCCCGACGCCCTGGACTTGTAGCAGTTCCTGTATGCGAGCGACAAGCGACCGCTCCCCCAGCTCCCCGACGGTGACGTGTCGCTCCCTCACGCGCCGATGAGCACGCTGCTCGCGGCTACCTGCTGGTGAGCCCAGGCGCGGGCAGCGGCGGCATCCGGCCAGCGGCGCTGTAACTGGCCACGGGCAACCTCGGCAAGCAGGCGGCCGATGCCGGGTCCTTCCGACATGCCCCAGGACTTCAGGTCAAACCCCGTCACCCAGCGTTTCTCCGTGGCCCGCTCGCTGAACTCCGCCAGCTGTCGTGCAGGCGGTGACGGCGGCCGCCCCTGCCACCGGGCCAGGGAGGCAGAGAGGGACGCAGCCAGGAACGACGCCCGATGGTCCTGCAGCGCCCGATCTGCCAGTACCGTCATCGTGCAACCGGGAAGGGAGCGTGTCCATTCGGCCGCACGCACGGCGAACCGCGCAACTCGGAGCGGCCATCTTTGCTCGACGAGATGGTCGACGATGGCGGCGGGCTCCTGTCGTGCCAGCAGGTCCCACAGCATCACGGCGAGGCGCCCTGTGGCCGGCCGGGAGCAAACCCTCGAAGCCGCTTCTTTCTCCTGGCCGCAGGCCTGCCAGGCGCGTACCGCTGTCAGGTCCTCGAGCTGAAAGAGCGAAACCCCGGCGAGTCCCGTCTCCACGGCCAGCTCGACGCCCTGTAGCCAGTACTCACCTGCTAACAGACATTGCCATTCGGCTTGTCTCCGTTCCGGGGCCACTCCCTTCAAGTCCACCGCGCGCGCCGCCACGGCCCGGGCGGTGCGCGGCTCGATCTCGAAACCTTCGAGGACGGCAACATGGCGCACCGCCCGCAAGAGGCGCAACGGGTCCTGGTCGAGAACCGCATCGGAGAGGCAGCGAATGCGACCCTGCAACAGGTCTTCTCGCCCCCCATGTGGATCGATCACCGAGACCGGCCCGGGCCCGTCCGCGGGTAACTCGAGCGCCATGGCATTGACGGTGAAGTCGCGCTGCTCGAGGTCCTCCCCGATGTCGCCGAGCAACCGCGCCAGGTCCAGTTGATATCCCTGCCATCGCAGACGGTGGGTATCTCGCCAGCGATCACCGATCGGCGAGGGGCGGCGGCCGGAAGCCTCAGCCACAGCCTCCACAAAACGCTCGAAGCCGGCGCCGATGGCCAGATCGAGATCAGTGACCGGCCGACCGAGCAGAGTGTCCCGCAGGGCGCCACCGACCAGGTAGGCGGGCCCCGGGAACTTCGTTGCGAGATCGTTGAGTTGCGGCAGGGGCGGCCGCGCAAGTAGCCCGGCCAGCGCCTTACCCGGCTCTGGGTGCTCGTCGATCCCGGATCCGACGTGCCCGGTCATCAGGAAGACTCATCCAGCAGGGCCTTCAGCTCGGCCATGAAGGCGTTGATGTCCTTGAATTGCCGGTAGACGGAGGCGAAGCGCACATAAGCAACGTCGTCGAGCTCGCGAAGACGCTCCATCACCAGCTCGCCGATATCGGAGTTGGCAATCTCCCGCTCGGGGCGATCCTGCGCCATGCCCTCGACCTCGTCGCAGATGGCTTCCAGGCGCTGCAGCTGGTACTTGAGCGCCGCCGCCATTTCGGCGCCG